>NZ_JXYY01000066.1:0-8186 GCF_016082235.1 Spiroplasma sp. hyd1 | reverse complement strand
GATTAATTTAATTTGTATTTAATTACTTTATTTATATTTTTTATAAAACCTCAACTTTTTTCTTACTACCATAATTTTTGTCACTTTTGTGATTCTTTTTCTCATGATTCTTTTGATAAAATCACTTTACGCTCACGCATCGCATTTTTAACACGTGAAATATTTGTTAAACGCATTTGTTTTTTAGCACGTTTTTCGTATAAGGTATTATTTTTTACAATTTCTTCTTTACGTTTTTGTTCTAACACAATAATTCGTTCTTGTTCAATTTTATCAACGTCTTTTACTTTTGTAGAAGCTTTAATTTCTTTTTGTTTTGCTAAAGCAATCTTTGCTTCTCATTTCTTTACAGCCAAAATAGATGCTTCATTATTTTTTTTAATTCATTCTTCACGGATTAATTTTTCTTTTGCTTCTTTTTCATTAGTTTTAGTAGTTAAATCTTTTCCCTCTTCAATAATTTGATTTATTAAGTCAACTACTGATAACTCCTCTTGCATAACAACTTTCTTTTTTACTGCCATAAATAAACTCCTCATCTTTTTATGTTTCGTTCCTATATAAGAATACTTCTTAATATTTTTACATAGACTATTCCCATTATATCAAAAAATCATAAAAATTAAAGCAAATCATTCATTTTAACAAAATAAAGTTTTAAAAAAGATTTTGATTAAATAAAAAATGATAAAATTATACTTAGTAAGAAGGAGACAAGTTATGTTAAATTTTAATGATGAAAAACTAAATAAGTTAGTAACAAATTTTATTCATTATATGGTGGACCCAAAACATGATGAAGGAAAACAATTCGTTGAAACTGATTATAAGAATTTTTTTCATCACATTGATTCACGTAAATCAAAAAGTAATTTAAATATTGTGATTAGTTCCCATTTAGCAACCGCCGAGCAATTTGCGAAAGCTGGGGAAATTATCGACCAATATCACATCAATAAAACCCCTTTTACTTGATGTACTATTACCGTTGACAATAACCAAGCTCTGAAAAATCATTTTTTGAAAAAAGTGGTTTACAACACTTTGAAACTGCATTAGGAATGTTAATTAATTTATCAACTTTTACAATAACTAATCGGGAAAACCAGAATGAACAATTTCAAGAAGTAACATCACAAACGATTGTTCATGATGTTGTTAAAGTTATTAAAAGTGCCTTTGATTTATCCCTCATTGATCTTGCAAAATATCAATCAATTTGAGAATTAAACCAAGCTGAAAAAATTAGTTATTTAACCATTTTAACAAAAAACAACATTCCCGTTTCAACTGGCAACTTATACTTTGAACCAGAATTAGCAATTATTGATGATATTGCAACTCATAGTAATCATCAAAAACAAGGTTTTGCCAAAGAAAATGCTAATTCATTTATTAAACCAAGCAAAACAAGCCAATTACCAATATGCTGGTTTAATTGCCACTCCTGATGGGTTACCACTATATGAAAAACTTGGTTTTAAAAGTCAAAAATTATGTTTTAATGTTTATACGATGCATTATTCAAAATAATAATGCATTTTTTAATGTTAAAATTTAACAAATAAAAAAAAGACTTATTTAAAGTCTTTTTTTAACCTGGCACTGCCCTATTTTCACCTTGCGGCTATCGTCGGCGTGATAGTGCTTAACTTCCGTGTTCGGGATGGGAACGGGTGTGTCCACTATGCCATAAGCACCAGATCACTTGAGTGGAATTATCCCCTCAAAACTAGATAATAAACATTCTAAAATTTGTAAATAAGCTCTCACTTTTTTGAAGTCCTCGACCTATTAGTATTGGTTAGCTGAACACGTCACCGTGCTTACACACCCAACCTATCAACCTTGTCGTCTTCAAGGGGTCTTACTCCATAAAGGATGGGAAATCTCATCTTAAAGTATGCTTCTCGCTTAGATGCCTTCAGCGATTATCATTTCCACACATAGCTACCCAGCTGTGCCACTGGCGTGACAACTGGAGCACCAGAGGTGTGTCCATCCCGGTCCTCTCGTACTAGGGACAGATCTCTTCAAATTTCCTACGCCCACAACAGATAGGGACCAAACTGTCTCACGACGTTCTGAACCCAGCTCGCGTACCGCTTTAATGGGCGAACAGCCCAACCCTTGGAACCAACTTCAGCTCCAGGATGCGATGAGCCGACATCGAGGTGCCAAACCTCCCCGTCGATGTGAACTCTTGGGGGAGATCAGCCTGTTATCCCCAGGGTAACTTTTATCCGTTGAGCGACGGCCCTTCCACACGGGACCGCCGGATCACTAAGCCCAGCTTTCGCTCCTGTTCGACTTGTAAGTCTCACAGTCAAGCACCCTTCTACCTTTGCGCTCTATGTATGATTTCCGACCATACTGAGGGTACCTTTGGGCGCCTCCGTTACATTTTAGGAGGCGACCGCCCCAGTCAAACTACCCACCTGACACTGTCTCTGATCTGGCTTACAGATCTAGGTTAGGATTTCGACATAGCAAAGGTGGTATTCCAAGGACGACTCCACAACAACTAGCGTCGCTGCTTCAAAGTCTCCCACCTATCCTATATATGCTATATCAAAACCCAATATCAAGCTATAGTAAAGCTCCATGGGGTCTTTCCGTCTAGTTGCGGGTAACCTGCATCTTCACAGGTACTAAAATTTCACCGAGTCTGCAGCCGAGACAGCGAAGGGATCATTACGCCTTTCGTGCGGGTCAGAACTTACCTGACAAGGAATTTCGCTACCTTAGGACCGTTATAGTTACGGCCGCCGTTCACTGGGGCTTCGGTTCAAAGCTTCGCTAATGCTAACTAATCCCCTTAACCTTCCAGCACTGGGCAGGCGTCACCCCCTATACGTCGTCTTACGACTTTGCAGAGAGCTGTGTTTTTGCTAAACAGTTGCCCCTTCCTCTTCACTGCGGCTCATATTGCTATGAGCACCCCTTCTCGCTAACTTACGGGGTTATTTTGCAGAGTTCCTTAGCTACAGTTATCTCGCTTGCCTTAGGATTCTCTCCTTGACCACGTGTGTTCGTTCTAGGTACAGGCACCATATAAATAGTGCTAGAAGCTTTTCTTGGAAGCATGGAGTCATATACTTCGCTACTAGGCGAACCGTTCGCTCCCCATCACACTTCAAGGTTATGCAAGGCGGATTTGCCAACCTTACCCTCTTTGTGCTTAGCCCGGAAATCCAATAACCGGGATATACTATCCTTCTCCGTCACTCCATCGCTCTATATGGTGGTACAGGAATATCAACCTGTTGTCCATCGACTACGCCTTTTGGCCTCGCCTTAGGTCCTGACTAACCCTGGGTGGACGAACCTTGCCCAGGAAACCTTGGTCAAACGGCATGAGGGATTCTCACCCTCAAACGTTACTCATGCCGGCATTCTCACTTCTAACCAGTCCAGCAGTCCTCACGGTCTACCTTCATCCCTGTTAGAACGCTCCCCTACCGCCCTGTATATAAATATACAAAACCCATAGCTTCGGTATTATGCTTAGCCCCGGTACATTTTCGGCGCAAAGTTACTCGACTAGTGAGCTGTTACGCACTCTTTAAAGGGTGGCTGCTTCTAAGCCAACCTCCTAGCTGTCTAAGCGACTTCACATCCTTACACACTTAGCATAAATTTTGGGACCTTAGCTGATGATCTGGGCTGTTTCCCTTACGTGCATGGACCTTATCACCCATGTACTGACTGCCGAGTATACAAAATTGGCATTCGGAGTTTAATTGTATTCAGTACCCCTAGGTGGGGCCATCATACATTTAGTGCTTTACCTCCAACTTGCTAACCTCGACGCTAGCCCTAAAGCTATATCGGGGAGAACCAGCTATCTCCAGGTTCGATTGGAATTTCACCCCTAGCCACAAGTCATCCGCGGTCTTTTCAACGAACGTCGGTTCGGTCCTCCATTAAGTTTTACCTCAACTTCAACCTGCTCATGGCTAGATCACCTGGTTTCGGGTCTATGACAACATACTAAACGCCCTATTAAGGCTCGCTTTCACTACGGCTCCGTATCTTCTACTTAACCTTGCATGCTATCATAACTCGCCGGCTCATTCTACAAAAGGCACGCCGTTACCCATTAACGGGCTCCGACTTCTTGTAGGCATATGGTTTCAGGTACTATTTCACTCCCCTCCCGGGGTGCTTTTCACCTTTCCCTCACGGTACTGGTTCACTATCGGTGAATAGGTAGTATTTAGCCTTACGCGGTGGTCCGCGTTGATTCCGACAAGATTTCACGTGTCTCGCCGTACTCAGGATTCCATTTCGAGTCTTGTTCATTTCATATACGGGGCTATCACCCTCTGTGGCATGGTTTCCCAACCATTTCTACTATAAACAAGTTTTGTAACTCTACTCATATGGTCCTACAACCCCAGATAAATCTGGTTTGGGCTGTTCCCCGTTCGCTCGCCGCTACTAAGAGAATCGCATTCGCTTTCTTTTCCTCTAGGTACTGAGATGTTTCAATTCCCTAAGTATACCTTCACTATAACTATGTATTCATTATAGGATGATGAGAGATTAATCTCACCGGGTTCCCCCATTCGGACATGTTCGGATCAAAGCTTACTTCCAGCTCCCCGAACCTTATCGCAGGTAGTCACGTCCTTCATCGTCTCCTATTCCCAAGGCATTCACCATACGCCCTTTGTAACTTCAAAGTTTTATTAATTTAATTATTTGACCTGATTTTAAATCAGTTTTGAGAATCATTTACAAATATAACTGTGAAATTTTAGTTATTTTTTTAAAATAACAGAAATTTTGAATTATTGTTATTTTAATCTTATGATTAAAATAACTAGATGTCTATTATCCAGTTTTCAAAGAACAATTTCAATAACATTTTTCGTGTTATTGTCAGAGAAACTAATCCCCGAAAACTAAACATAACGGTCATTAAAACTAATTAGATTACTATAAAGTAATAACTCCATAGAAAGGAGGTGATCCATCCGCACGTTCTCGTACGGATACCTTGTTACGACTTCACCCTAATCATCAATCCTACCTTGGGCGGCTTCCTCCTTGCGGTTAGAATACCGACTTCTGGTATTATCAACTCTCATGGTGTGACGGGCGGTGTGTACAAGACCCGAGAACGTATTCACCGCGACATTGCTGATTCGCGATTACTAGCGATTCCGGCTTCATGAGGGCGAGTTGCAGCCCTCAATCCGAACTGAGACCGGCTTTTTCAGATTAGCTCCCTCTTGCGAGATCGCAACTGTTTGTACCGGCCATTGTAGCACGTGTGTAGCCCAAGACATAAGGGGCATGATGATTTGACGTCATCCCCACCTTCCTCTAGCTTACACTAGCAGTCCCGTTAGAGTATCTCAACTTAATGGAGTAAATAACGGCAAGGGTTGCGCTCGTTACTGGACTTAACCAAACACCTCACGGCACGAGCTGACGACAACCATGCACCACCTGTCTCAATGTTAACCTCCACTGTATTTCTACAGCTTTGCACTGGATGTCAAGCCTTGGTAAGGTTCTTCGCGTTGCTTCGAATTAAACCACATGCTCCACCGCTTGTGCGGGTCCCCGTCAATTCCTTTGAGTTTCACTCTTGCGAGCATACTACTCAGGCGGAGTACTTAATGCGTTAGCTGCAGCACCGAACTTAGTCCGACACTTAGTACTCATCGTTTACGGCGTAGACTACTAGGGTATCTAATCCTATTTGCTCCCTACGCTTTCGTGCCTAAACGTCAGTGATAGGCCAGTCGACCGCCTTCGCCACTGGTGTTCCTCCATATATCTACGCATTTCACCGCTACACATGGAATTCCATCGACCTCTCCTACACTCTAGCTTAACAGTTTTCAAGGCGAACTGGAGTTAAGCTCCAGGATTTGACCCCAAACTTGTTAAACCGTCTGCGCACGCTTTACGCCCAATAAATCCGGATAACGCTTGCCACCTATGTATTACCGCGGCTGCTGGCACATAGTTAGCCGTGGCTTTCTGGTAAGGTACCGTCAAATAAGTATCATTTCCTATACCTACTGTTCTTCCCTTACAACAGACCTTTACAATCCGAAGACCGTCTTCAGTCACGCGGCATTGCTCCATCAGGCTTTCGCCCATTGTGAAAAATTCCCTACTGCTGCCTCCCGTAGGAGTTCGGGCCGTGTCTCAGTCCCGATGTGGCCGTTCAACCTCTCAGTTCGGCTACGTATCACTGTCTTGGTAGGCCATTACCCCACCAACTAACTAATACGCCGCACCCTCATCCATTAGTGGTCCAAACGGACCTTTTAACATTCTCTGATGCCAGAAAATGTCGTATGCGGTATTAGCAGTCGTTTCCAACTGTTATCCCCCGCTAATGGGTAGATTAGATACGTGTTACTCACCCGTTCGCCACTGGGTGCAAGCACCCCGTTCGACTTGCATGTATTAGGCATGCCGCCAGCGTTCATCCTGAGCCAGGATCAAACTCTCATTAAAAAATATTGTTTTTGTTCCTAGCTTTAATGACGGATATTCATTGATTAAATGATTATCTTTGTTGTTATGTTTAGTTTTCAAAGATCGTTTTTGTGTCAACAAAACACCTTTCAAATCATACAAAAATTAGTGATTATTGTCAATAACTTTTGACTTTTTTTGTAATAATTTTTTCGATATTGTGCGGAAATATTCATTTTTCATTAATAATAAGTATTACTAACTGACACCTTTATAAGTATATAAAATCCATATTTTTTTGCAAGCGTTTTTACTAAAAATATTAATATTTTTTTCATAAAAAATAACTATTTAAAATAGTTATTTTAATCTTATTTTTTCCGAAAGATGTTAGTTATTCCTTTTCATCATGATGCTGTTAAATAGCGTTCTAAACTATTAAAACTAATAAAAATAATTGCTGAAAAAAATAGTAAATATAAATATCAAGCATATTTTCAAACATCAAGAAAAGAGATTGGTGTTTGATTACTAGTAACATAGTTATTTGCCATACTAACTAAAATTAGCATTTGTGCCCCATATGGAATTAAACCTTGGAAGACAGCGGGGAAAATTGAAACAAAAGCAGCAATCTTGTTTTTATTTAAATCATATTTTTGTCGAATTTCTTTTACCATTGGGCCAACAACAATAATAGCAATAGTATTGTTAGCTAAAGCAATATCTGCCACACTTGTTAAAGTTGCAATTCCAAATTGCGCACTTTTTTTACCTTTAATTTTTTGATTAATTTTTTCAGTTGCTCATTCCAATCCCCCAGATAGTTCACTTAACCCTGCTAAACCACCAGTGAAAAGTGCTAAAAAAGCAATTTCCGCCATTGATAACATTCCATTTTTAATAGCATCTGTTGCCACTAAAAACTTATCTAAACCACTTAAGAAATGACCATTTGGATTTAAACTGCCATTTAACATACGAGCGGGCGTTAAACTTGGTAAATAAGATGATGTTAAATCACCAGTTGCTGTTACTCATTGATTAAATTGGCTTAAACTAAAACCAACAATAATGGCACCAAAAATCCCACTAATTAACACAATAAAAACATTAACACCACACAAGGCAACAACTAGAACAACAAAGAATGGTAAAATTGTTAATAATGCTCGCCACCAAATTCATCTTTCACTATTTACTTTTGCATATTTGACATAAGTAACGGTAAAGAAAAGAATAATAGTAATAATTGCGGCAAAAATTAAAATTTTTCAATTAAATAAAAATCGACTTTGCGGAGTAACATCTTGAGTTCGACATAATGCAATTGCTGTATCAGAGATAACTGATAAATCATCACCGAACATTGCTCCGCACAATAAGGCCCCACCTACCATTGCTAAATTTAAATTTGCTTGTGCTGCCATTCCAAACGCAATTGGTCCAAACGCAACAATTGTTCCAACACTAGTTCCCATTGCAGTTGAAATAATCGCACTAATTAGAAAAACACCCCCAACTAAAATTGCTGGTGGAATAACCTTGAACCCAAGAAAAGCAATGGCAGAAGAAGCCCCAATTGTGTTCATTAGTTGAGCAAATGACCCCGACAATAAATAAATAAAAACCATAATTAAAATGTTTTGATCAGCACTTCCTTTTAAGAAGGCATTTAATTTAGTTGTAAAATTTCCTTTAATAATTAAAAAACCAATAATCGTTGGAATCAAAATAAT
>NZ_JXYY01000009.1:0-5827 GCF_016082235.1 Spiroplasma sp. hyd1 | reverse complement strand
CAAAGGCAAATAATAAATATGCAGACATTTTTTTAATTGTTATATTTGTGTTATATGATCATTTTTGAACTAACGAAGCAACGGTTGCTTCTATTGCTCCTTGAGAAACTTCACCATATTTGCCTTCGAATTTTATCTCCTGCGCAATTAAATGTGCCTCATTAATAACCTTAACTAAATAATCAGAAAAGTTTTTATCTAAAACTATTTCTTGTCAAATTACTTTTATTTTATGATCACCTTTACTAGTAGCATGAATTAATTCAATTTCATCATTTTTTATAGTTCAAAGTTTATGCATAGAATGTAAATATTTCTTACATATAACATTATCATCTTTACTATTGCATATTAAATTAGGTGTTCTTCAAAAAGCAGTATCAAAAAACGCTACATCTGCTTCACTAATATAACTTCATCGGTACTTATCTCTGTATGATATCAATTAATTTACCTCCTTATTTGTAACAAGTTTCTCTAAAATTACTATGGTTACTAAAGAATCCCATAATATTAATGTTTTTTTGTCCTTCTAATATTTAAATGAAATTAGTATTATTAATTATTGATTGCATTATTTTTTGACATTATTATATCCTTAATATTTAGTTCCATTCTAATTTTATTCTTTCCCGCATCAAAAATATTTTCTAGTTTATTTAAATTATAATAAATAAGGCTAGTTATGATCTTTAATTCTCTAAGTACTCTTAATTTTAATGAAAACTAATAATTTAATGCAAGTTTGATAAAAACACGATATAATATATGTAATTTAAGGTGGATGAAAAGATGAAACGAAGAAAGTATCGACAGAACCCGAAAATTAAACGAATGTTTCGGATTAAAGGGGAATATGAAGCAACAAAATTAGCACAAAATTTTGTTCGTTATATGACTAACCCTTTCCAAGATAAACGAATCCGAAATGAACTAATTGATACTGAAAACGAAATATATATGACTGATATTAGCAATGATGTTGATAAAACTTATACTATTGCTATTAGTACCCAACTAGATTACCAAGAAGATGCTGAACGTGTTAAAGAGTTAGTAAAAGACTATGTTGACAATGATTTAGATTTTTTATGATATACCATTGGTGAAAAAATTGATGAAAAAGAACAAGCTTTTTTTGAATCATTAGGTTTTGTTCAAAATGAAATTTTAGTGGGAATGGTCCTTGATTTAACCAAATGAAAAAAATATAAAACAAAAACTGATAAAAGTATTAAGTTTCGACGAGTTAATGATAACAAACGATTAACTGATTTTAGTAAAATTTTAGAAAGTGCTATGGGACCAAAAAGTTGAGATTATGCCTTTTATAAAACATTATTAAAACTAAACAAGGATAAAGACGTTGCTGAAATTGATTTATTATATAAAAATGATCTTCCCGCAGCAACTGGAAATATTTATTTTGAAAAAGACATCGCAATTATTGATGATATTTCAACACATCAAAATTTTCGCCGCCAAGGATTGGCAAAACTAATGATGAATCATTTAATTAACCGTGTTTATAATCAAGATTATGATTTAGTTGGTTTAATTGCCACACCAGAAGGATATAATGTTTATCGCAAATTAGGGTTTCAACCAATTAATTTATATTTAAGCGAATATGTCACAAAAGCAAAAGGAAATGATTTAAGCCAAATTGCCACAAAAATTAGTAAAGGTAAAATTAAGAATCTTCAAACTATGCAGCAAACAACAATTACCTATATGGTTAATAATTTAACTTGTAAAAAATGTAATAGTGAAATTCTTGATCAAAAATATCTAGTGGCAATAACACCGTTAAATGATTTTGTTATTAATAATTATCATCAGAATTGTTATAGTTTTTCTTCAAAGGATAAATGAGTGCTCCTTGTTGAGAAAACTAATGATGAAACAACAAAAAAATAAGAATTAGGTAATTTTTTAATTCTTATTTTTTTTATGACTTAACTTTAAGCCTTTTTTTAATTGTAAATCTTCTTGATATTCATTAAAATATGGATCTGGTTCATCAACCAATTTAGTATGATATTTTTTTCAATAATAAACTAAAATTGGAATAATAATTGCTGCAGAAATTAAATCATTTAAACCGATAAAAACATAATAGAAAATTGGATTACCCGTTGCTTGACTAACGCCATATCCAATTCCAATTAAAGGTAAAATTACAACAATTGAACGTAAACTACTTGTAAAAATTGCTAAAATTGAACGATTAATTCCTTGGAATAATGTTAACGCAATGTAAGTTAATGAACAAAATGGATATGTCATAAAGTTTAAAACAATTCATCAACGATATTGAGCCGCATACTCTGGTGGGAAAGCAAACAAAATCATCATATCTTTTCCAAACAGAATGAAAACAATTAACATTAAACTAAATCAAATAATGATTAATAAACTAACTCGTTTTAAAACTTCTCAAATCCGGGCGTTTTTCTTCGCCCCATAATTATAGGCAATAATACTCCGTGCTCCTTGGGTGACCCCAATTCCGGCAGATAAAACTAATGTCATTCATGGCACAATGGAAGAATAGACTTCTTGCATTACTTGTTAAAAAATTGCAAATATTTGTAAAAAAGATACTAATAGAAAAATATAATTTTAATTAATTATGTTTTTTATTTAAAAATTTAATATTTTTCCACAACGAAAAATTAATTTATTATTTAAATTATTTAATTTTAAATAAATATTTTATGTTAAATATAATAATTGTAAATTATAAATTGAGGCAATTAAATTAAATCTTAAACCAAATCTTTTTCTTCGATTACGATATTTTTCTGTAATAATTTTAAATTTTTTAAGAATAGCAAAAATATTTTCAATAATAATTCTCATTTTTGAAACTAGTCTATTATATTGCTTTTGTTCTTTGTTTAAAGGGTTTTTTTGTTTTCTTTGTAGGTATTAGAACATTATTGTGATTTTTTTGTATTCCTTGATAACCACTATCAACTATTAATTTGGTATTTTTTAAAATTGGGATTTTTGATTCTTTAAATAAAGCATAATCATGTTTTTTTCCGAGCGAAAAACTTGTTGCAATAATTTTTTTGGTTTCTTGTTCGATAATTACTTGTGTTTTGATCGTGTGTTTTTTCTTTTTACCAGAATAAGATTGTTTTTGTCTTTTTTTGGGCGTTGGATTGGAGTTTCGGTAGCATCAATAATAATAGTTTTATCATTAAAATAATCATTTATTAGTGCTTTTTTACCAGCAAGTTGTTGAAAATCAGAGTTTTTAATTAAAATATCTTCAATTCACTTAATATTACGATAACAATTAGCCTCACTAATATCAAAACTTTTACCAAGATGAAAATAAGTCTGATATTCTCGTCAATATAATAAAGTCATCAATAATCTATTTTCTAATGATAATTTATTAGTTTTACCACCTTTTTTAAATTTTTCTATTTCAGCAACTTTTAAAATATCTAACATTTTATTAAAAGTGGATTTTTTTATTCCTGTTAATCTTAACCATTCTCTATCATTAAGAGTATTAAATTTATTATTGTTCATATTTTTATGTCCTCATAAATTATATTTTATAATAATATTTTAATAAAAAATGGTATCGCAAGAAGTCTAATAAAGCTCTTGTAAAACCGGGACGCCATTATGAATGACTTGATTTGGTAACTGACCAACTAGAGATGTTGCAACATATGACGTAACAACTAAAGCGGCATTGTTAATAAAATTTGGTAATCCCGCTTTACTAAAATCAGCAACATTTCTCCCTTCAATGTGAAATAAATCACTTCAATAAAATTTTGAATAACTATTTTTTGTTTTAAAAACAATAATTAATCCTCATATTACTTGCACTGTTCACGAAAAAACTGTCCCCAACATTGCCCCAGACATTCCCAAATGACAAACTTTCATAAAGAAAATTGCTGCAACAGAATTAATAATAATTGAACTTAAAATCATTATTGTTACTCATTTCATTCGTCCTTCACTACGAAGCAATGACATAAAATAATAACTCAAAAACATCATTGACGCTGCTGCTAACATTGGGAAAGAATATTCTCAACATAAACGTTCAGTAATTGGATTATAATTTTTCCCCATTTGCGAAGTGATGAAAACAGCATTTCACCCGGGATACACAATACAAAAAATTGCAAACGCGATGATAATCGAAAAAAGCACCGTTGTTGAAAAACCATTTCCAGCAATCCAACGCATTCTCGGAATGTCGCGCTGTCCATAGGCAATTGAAAAATTCATTGCACAACCCATTCCAATCATAATACTAAATGATCATTGTAAATTATACGTTTGTGAAGCATATTGTGTTGCTACATTAATATATGACCGCATATCAGCTAATGGCACAATTGAAACAGCACTTCCTGTTATTTGATTATAAGCATCAATATAAAACCAATCATAAATTGCATCAGGCGCAACAAATGCTAAAGCTAATTTTTTGTCAATAATATTATATAATCCTTGGACGACCATTAAAAAAACGGTTGGAATACAAAAGTATGCAATTGTTTTTCATGGCTGTTCAAACCGTAATTTTTTCTCACGAACCGTTAAAACTTCCGACAACTTAATCCCCCCTATTTAAAAAGCAAAAAAACCTTACTAAGTAAAGTAATTTGTAAAACTATATTTATAATCCTTCTTAAATTATAGCTCAAAAAAATTAATTTATTAAGGTTTTTTAAAGATATCTTTAATTAGTTAACGCACTTGCTTTCCCAAAGTTTTTATTAACTGAAAAAACAACACGATCATAAATTTCTGTAATAGACTTCTTGCGATACCCTTTTTTATTAAAATATTATTATAAAATATAATTTATGAGGACATAAAAATATGAACAATAATAAATTTAATACTCTTAATGATAGAGAATGGTTAAGATTAACAGGAATAAAAAAATCCACTTTTAATAAAATGTTAGATATTTTAAAAGTTGCTGAAATAGAAAAATTTAAAAAAGGTGGTAAAACTAATAAATTATCATTAGAAAATAGATTATTGATGACTTTATTATATTGACGAGAATATCAGACTTATTTTCATCTTGGTAAAAGTTTTGATATTAGTGAGGCTAATTGTTATCGTAATATTAAGTGAATTGAAGATATTTTAATTAAAAACTCTGATTTTCAACAACTTGCTGGTAAAAAAGCACTAATAAATGATTATTTTAATGATAAAACTATTATTATTGATGCTACCGAAACTCCAATCCAACGCCCAAAAAAAGACAAAAACAATCTTATTCTGGTAAAAAGAAAAAACACACGATCAAAACACAAGTAATTATCGAACAAGAAACCAAAAAAATTATTGCAACAAGTTTTTCGCTCGGAAAAAAACATGATTATGCTTTATTTAAAGAATCAAAAATCCCAATTTTAAAAAATACCAAATTAATAGTTGATAGTGGTTATCAAGGAATACAAAAAAATCACAATAATGTTCTAATACCTACAAAGAAAACAAAAAAACCCTTTAAACAAAGAACAAAAGCAATATAATAGACTAGTTTCAAAAATGAGAATTATTATTGAAAATATTTTTGCTATTCTTAAAAAATTTAAAATTATTACAGAAAAATATCGTAATCGAAGAAAAAGATTTGGTTTAAGATTTAATTTAATTGCCTCAATTTATAATTTACAATTATTATATTTAACATAAAATATTTATTTAAAATTAAATAATTTAAATAATAAATTAATTTTTCGTTGTGGAAAAATATTAAATTTTTAAATAAAAAACATAATTAATTAAAATTATATTTTTCTATTAGTATCTTTTT
>NZ_JXYY01000008.1:0-26791 GCF_016082235.1 Spiroplasma sp. hyd1 | reverse complement strand
TAATAAATTATCATTAGAAAATAGATTATTGATGACTTTATTATATTGACGAGAATATCAGACTTATTTTCATCTTGGTAAAAGTTTTGATATTAGTGAGGCTAATTGTTATCGTAATATTAAGTGAATTGAAGATATTTTAATTAAAAACTCTGATTTTCAACAACTTGCTGGTAAAAAAGCACTAATAAATGATTATTTTAATGATAAAACTATTATTATTGATGCTACCGAAACTCCAATCCAACGCCCAAAAAAAGACAAAAACAATCTTATTCTGGTAAAAAGAAAAAACACACGATCAAAACACAAGTAATTATCGAACAAGAAACCAAAAAAATTATTGCAACAAGTTTTTCGCTCGGAAAAAAACATGATTATGCTTTATTTAAAGAATCAAAAATCCCAATTTTAAAAAATACCAAATTAATAGTTGATAGTGGTTATCAAGGAATACAAAAAAATCACAATAATGTTCTAATACCTACAAAGAAAACAAAGAAAAACCCTTTAAACAAAGAACAAAAGCAATATAATAGACTAGTTTCAAAAATGAGAATTATTATTGAAAATATTTTTGCTATTCTTAAAAAATTTAAAATTATTACAGAAAAATATCGTAATCGAAGAAAAAGATTTGGTTTAAGATTTAATTTAATTGCCTCAATTTATAATTTACAATTATTATATTTAACATAAAATATTTATTTAAAATTAAATAATTTAAATAATAAATTAATTTTTCGTTGTGGAAAAATATTAAATTTTTAAATAAAAAACATAATTAATTAAAATTATATTTTTCTATTAGTATCTTTTTTACAAATATTTGCAATTTTTTAACAAGTAANNNNTGCAAGAAGTCTATTAAATAATTCTTGACGTGCTGTTGGATCTAAATTAGCAGCAGGTTCATCTAAAATTAATACTTTTGGATCAGCAATTAACGCTTGCGCTAATAAGACTTTTTTCTGGTTGTATGTATTATTTTGGGGTTTTATATGTATCTCAGAAATTGTGGAATAAAAATACCACTTACTTATTTAGATTGTATTACTTTTAATTTTATTGTCAATATATTTTTCTATTTTTTTTAAATTTTTCCACGACAAAAATACATGTTTATTAATTTTATCTAATAAATTAAATAATTTTAATAAACATATAAGTTTGTTTGTAAATTATTATTTACAAAATTATTAACTGAATAATTAATTCTATTTTCTTCTAATGGTTCATTAGTATTAAATAAATTAATTTTATTTTTAAAATTACTCATACTAGTATTTAATTTATTTTTAAGAGTTTTTTCATGATAAGTTGCTTTTTTAACCAAAACACCCTTACAGTAATGCGATATATCACCCTCAATATGACAACCAATATTATTTGATAATGACTGATTTTTAACACCATCTTCATTATTTTTAATTAATCTAATTGTCTCTTTTAATAATTTTATTTTTGTTTCTCTTATAAAAGATGTAGCACTTTCTAAGCAATTTAATAATTCTTCATATTTACCATCATAAAAATAACTAATAGCATCATTGTATGCTTTTTTATTTAATTTATTTTTATGTTGAAATGGAAATAAATCTTTAAATCTTTTTGTAAGGTGAAATTTGTCTATTGTGTAATGCACCTTATTTTTAGGAAAATATTCTTGAATAAATTTTGCAATATTTTTAATTCAAGGTGCACCATCTCCTAAAACCATAATTTCAATATTATCACTAATATCATAATAACTTGTAATTAATATAAGTAATTTATTAACAAAATTAGTTAATTTACCATCTTTTTTAATATATTCTGGTATATTATCTAATTCTATAACACCTAATTTATTTGCAATTACTGGTCTTTTTTCAGTTGATTTTTCATCATCAAAACCAGTATGAACAGTTGAAAAAATACTGTGTTTTTTTATTTTTTTCTTTTCTGTTTTCTTTTCATTTCACATTTTTAAATAAGTTCCATCAATTTGAATATACAAAGTATGTGGTATACTACAAAAATCACGAAAATGTTTGTGACTATCGTTTGATAATCCTGCAACAATAAAATTTGTAATAACATTTGGTCCAAGAAGATCACTATATGAATTAGAACGATATGAATTATAATCATAACCAATAATTGTTGGTAAAAATACCCCTTTATCATACATTGTTTTCATAATTTTATAAATTTGTTTTGAAGTATTACTTGTTAATTTACTTTCATCTATTTTATTTAAATTAAGTTTTGTTGATGAAGGTTTTGCTGATGAAACAATCAATGGTGTTCCAGAAGCTAATTCTTGATAAAATTGTCCTAAAATATTAATTCCTTTATCCGTATTATTAGAAAATTTAACTTTATTATTTCCTCTTTCCATTTCAGTAAATGGTTTTGGATTATAACCATCAAATTCTAAAACATTATTGTTAATTAATTTTGCTAATTTTGGATAACTAGTTGAATCTTTCTTGACTTCTGCTACAAACTGTTCTCAATTAATTTCTGTTGCCCCCGGATTTGCTGTTAAAGCATTTTGAATTGCAGTATCAATATTATTAACTAAACTAGTAACATTAAATGAACCAGCTGTATTAGCATCTAAACTAGAATTAATATTAAGTTGAAGTTTGTTATTATAATAACTTCAAGCTGGCCATCCAACAGGGTCAAGGATATTATGATATGTTTTAATAAGTTCAGAATTATTAAACTTGACGGGACTTTTTGTTAAGTCCGTTGTTTGCATTAAATATGCTGAAGACTTATCAGAAAATTTTGTTGAATTATAAATGAAGGGAATCATCGCCCCAATTACAGTTAAAAAACCAACTGTAAATAAGATTCCAATAACTCCTTTTGAATTTAATCCTAATGAGATTAAAATTCCAATTGTTGTCAAAAATAATTGTAAAATAAAACTTGTTAAAATCATAAAATTAATTTTACTTAAAATTACTTTTCCTAGTGCCGCTCCTTTTGGACCCATTCCTAATGAAATTAAAGGTGGTACTAATAAAATTATTACTGAATATACTAAACACAAAAATTGTAGTGCTAATCATTTTTCAATAATCATTCTTGTTCGTAAAATTGGAATTGATGAAAAAATTAATAATGTTCCATCATCAATTTCATCACGCACTAATTGTACAGCTTTAAATCCAATAAACATTGATGTTAAACCAAAATACAACATATATCAAATTCATGAATAAATACTAAATACTGATTTTGCTGTCTCACTATATTTCACCACTAGGATTATCCATCATTGTTGTCGACATTGAAATAGTAATAATTAATCCTACAACAAATGCCAACACAAACATAACATATGTTGATGGTGATTTTAACATTTTAATTAAAGTATAACGAAACATTTTTATTGAAAAAAATGAACTAATTTTTTTATTTAGATCTGTTTTTTTCTTAATGCTTGTTGTTTTTGTTGCCTCATTATGAGTCATATTTTTCCTCCTATTTGTTTTTATAAATAATTTCTAATTTTAGAAATTATAGAATAATTATAATAAAAAAAGGTTTTTGTTTCTTTTTTATATTAAATTTTTCAATCTTGCTTTGTTATTCTTTATCAAATAATTTCATTCCCCGTTCTTTTGCTTTTTCTTTTTTAATTTTTTTAATTGATGCTTTTATATGATCACGACGAATTTGTTTTTTTAACGCAGCAATCTCTTCTTTTCGTTTCTTTTTATAACCAGGTTTAACCTTTTTATTATTCTCTTTTGTTTTATAACGATGAATAATTTTGTTAATTTCATTATTGACTTGTTCTGAATTTTGTTTTTTTGGTTTACTAATTGCTAAATCAACATCGACTAATTCGTTCTGCTGATTTCATTTTTGATACTTGAAAGTAATTCCCTTTGCAATTAGTTGTTGAACTAGCGTTAAATTTTTTGTATCATACAAAGTATAACTATAACCAGTATAATTCGCCCGTCCGGTTCGACCACTACGATGAATATAATATTCGAGGTCAGTTGGTAAGTCGATTGAAATAACATGGCTTACGCCAACAAAATCAATTCCACGCGCAGCAATATCACTTGCAATAATATATTTATATTCTAAATTCCGAATTCGTTTTACAATTTGAGTTCGCAAACGTGGTTCTAACCCAGCATGCAATTGAGTTACCGAATAATTATGTTCTAATAATAAATCATAATATTTATTAATTTCTTCTTTTTTATTAACAAAAATTAAACATAAATAGGGATCAAACGTATTCAAAAGTTTTAATAAAACAGTGCTTCGTTCTTGGTGCTTCGTTGGAATTAAAATATGCGTAATATTTTGGTTTGTTGTTTGATTTGCATTTAAATCTAAGTAATGCGGATTATTTAAATATTTAATTAAAAATGGTTTTAGTTCTTCTGGAATTGTTGCTGAAAAAACAGAAACTTGAACATTAGAATTAACCTTGCTTAACAAATAATCAACATTTTCAATAAAACCTAAATTAAAAATCATATCACATTCATCAACAATAAATGTTGTTAACTTTCCTAATTTTAAACTTTGCTGATCAAACAAATCCTTTAACCGTGTTGGTGTCACAACCATAATGTGTGGTTGACTTCGCGTTAACTGTTCTACTTGGCGGTTAATATCTTCTCCACCAACAAAACAATTAACTTGTAATGCTGGTTGAAACGTTTTAAAAAAACGAATGTTATCATAAATTTGTTTTGCTAACTCCCGCGTTGGTGTCACAATGATTGCTTGAATGCTTGGTTGGTCATAATTTAAATTATTTAAAATTGGTAAACAAAAAGCAAAAGTTTTACCCGTCCCCGTATGGGCTTTACAAATAACATTTTGATGTTTTAATAACAATGGAATAACTTTTTCTTGGACCATTGTTGGTTCTGTAAAATTTAATTGTTCTAACCCTAAATTTAAAAAGCGTTTTAAACCTAGTTTATTAAAATTACTCATTGTCAGCACCCTCTTAATATCAAAATTATAACATAAATAAAAAATGAAATTATTGCTAATTTCATTATTTAATCTGCTATTTTCCAACAGCAATATTTAATTTTTTGGCTGGAGGTTTTTTATTATATTTGGTTTTAAAAAGTTCTTTTTCTTTATTAAAAGCAGCTTGCGCTTGATCTAATGAATTAGTTCAATATTCTTTTGTTTTCGCTAACGTGGTTGCTTGTTCTTTTCCTTTTTTAACAGCTTTCCCCATTTTTGTTAATGCTTTTTTAGCATGAGTTTTTGTTTTTTTAAGATTTTTTCGAACATCTAAATATTCAAGTGAATAAGGGCGAGTCATTGCTTTAGTCATTTTTGCAGTTACATAAAAACCAACAAGACTTAAAACTGGGATGGCAACTAATAAGACAACAACAATACTTCCCGTTACTGTTGCAAAATTTGTTCCAATTTCAAGTTCATAATCTGCTGGTCACTGAATAATACCATTTACAACACTTCCTGGTTGTTTTAATCATTCCATTAAGTCTATCGCTTGACCATTAACAGTAACATAATTAGAATACCCTCAAGTAAAAGTCCCACTTGATGCTAATCGCATTACTTCCCCAAGACCTAATTCAGTAATTAATTGATAACCATTCCCATCAAATGATTTAATATCATTAATATTAATAGGTAGTTCTTTCCCTTCTCAATAATAACCATTATAATGAACAGCTAAAAAAGCTAATGCTAGAACTAAAATAAGTAAAACAATAGTTCAAATTAAAGCAATACTTCATTTTGCAAATGTTTTCATAATTCAACCTCTTTCCCCTTATTTAAGTTTATTATAGTCCTAATTATCTAAAATTCTTAATTTTATTTTTCTATTTTTTAATAAAACAGTAAAAATATTAATAAAAACTTTAAATAAAACAATAACTAGTAAAACTAGTTATTGTTCCTATCTCTCTTTATTTTCTCTTATTTTTTTAATGCCATTTTTCCCCCTGTTGTTTTTTTTGCACTTGTTTTTTTAGCACCCTTGCTTTTTGCTGCTGCTTTTTTTGCGGGATTCCCATTTCCAATTGCTTCTAATTTTTCATTTGCCACTTTATGATTTTTTGCTTCAATTGCTTTTCGCTGTGCTGTTGATTTTCCTAATCTCTCTGCAATTAATCTTTCTGCAGTAATTGCGGTTGTAATTGCCGAACCATCTTTGGCACGATAATCTGCAGCAGTTTTAGTATAAACATCTCCAACTGAACGATCGATTGATCTTTTCATCGCTGGAGTTGAATCTACTACTGCTTGTTCTTTAATAAATATTCATTTTTCTTCCACACCATTTTTTAATACAGGCTTTTTAGGCGTTGATGCCTTGCTAGTAGTTTTCACAGTTTTTGAAGTTGTCATACTCAATCTCCTTTCATATAATGCTTTTAGCGCTATATATTTAATTAAATTATTTTTATCCTAAAGTATTACTATTTTAAGATAAATGTAATATTTTAAGGAAAATCATACTCTTTACCTTAAAATAGACTATATAATTATATCAAATTTAAGTTAATTAATAAATACCTTTAACAGATTATTTTAAAATGATGAGACTAACATTTTTTAGTTGTGTTATCATATAGATAGATAAAATGGATGGTGAAAAAATGAAAGTTGTCAAAGTAACACCACGCGGATACTGCCTTGGTGTTGTTAAATCAATTAAATGAGCAAAAGAAGCGGCAGTAAAGTATGCCGGACGGGAAATTTATATGTTAGGTTACTTAGTCCATAACCGCCATGTTATTGAAGAAATTGTTAACTTAGGTGTCATCCCCGTTAATGACTTTAAACTCAACCGCTTAGAATTAATTAAAACACTACCAGATAATGCTGTTGTCATTTTAAGTGCTCATGGCAGTGATGATCGAATTAAAGATATTGCGGCAGTGAAAAACATTACGCTTGTTGATACCGAATGTGAATGAGTGACAGTAACGAAAGATTTAATTAAAGAATATTTACAAAAAGACGATTATCAAATTATCTTTATCGGAAAACACTTTCATCCAGAAACAAATGCAATGTTAGCAATTAGTCCCACCATTAAACTTGTCACAACCGAAGAAGAAGTTGATGCAATTCTGCTTGACCTTGATCCAAATAAAAAAATCTTAATTACTAACCAAACCACCTTATCAAAAATTGATATTGAAGCAATTGTTGAAAAAATTAAAAGGTTAGTTCCGAATGAAATTACTTTTAAAAATGATTTATGTAACGCGACATTGGAGCGCCAAAATGCAGTTTTAAGTTTAGATCCAACCAATATTGATCTTTTATTAGTGGTTGGTGATGAACGCAGTAGTAACACTTTAAAATTAGTTGAAATGGGAGAACAAATTGGCATTAAATCATATCGTATTAATGATAAAAATGATATTAACCGTGATTGATTAACAAACAAAAGCGCTGTTGCTGTTACTGCTGGTGCTTCAACACCAAGTATTATTCAATTAGAAGTAATTCGTTTTTTAGAAAACATCTAAAAAATAAAGCGAATTTCGCTTTATTTTTATTATCTTAAAATTATATATTAAATTTCTCAAACTGAAGTTCAAAATTTCATGAAGTTCAACCAGTATAAAAATTGCATTATTTGTTACAAAATGAAAATCAAAATTTCAAATCCAATATCGCCCTAAAGTAAAACGAGTTTTAGCAGCATTCAATTCTAAATTATGATTTTGACTTAAATCTCCTAAAGAAAAAATATTCAAACCTGGTAAATCCTTTGCTTCATCCGATGCTTTAAAATCATTAGATAAAATGTGTAAAATCTTTATATAATCATACTGTGATAAAGCTAAAATTTTAGCAAACGTTGTATCGTTAAGATGAAGCACCGCTGAATTTTTATTTGATTCAATTTGAAAATATTTAAAAAAAACAGCTATTAAATTTCCAAATTGGGTTAATTTATTTGTTAAACCTTCCTCTGTAATTTCAACTTGGACTTTTAACGGATGGTCACCACTAATAATAGCGCCTGATAATGGTAAACCAGCAACAATTATTTTTCCTAAATCAATATTAAAAGTTGCTAAGTTTAAATTATTATGACCAGTATTAAAAACATTAACAAATGAACGATAAAATTGAACAAAATGTTCTGGGGTAATTTGCTCTGGTTGATAACCTTCACCAGTTCAATTATACGTCGCTGTATCTGCTCTGACAACAGCTTCGCCATTTGTTTTATCATTAATTGCACTAGTTAATAAAGTTAATAATGGAATTGCTGAATTATATTTAATATTATCAACAAAATCTTTTAAAGTCGCATCATCTGTCAGAACTTTTTTTAATTTTGTAAAAATAATATTATCTAAGTCCGTAAAATTAGTTGTATAATTAACATTAAAATCATCATAAATTGATTTAAAATCATTATTCTTGTCAATTTGAAATGTTCCTTCTTTATTAAAGAAATCAACAATTACTTTTGAAATTTTACTAATAACTCCCGTTAAAACTTTTTTCATTACAATTGGATTATCAGTAATAATATATTGCATTGAATACTCAGAAGATGATGTTAATGTTTTAAAATTAACTTCAAATTTAAAATTAAAATCAATGCGTACAGTATGCACATCTTCAATCGCTGGATCAGAAATAGCTGCTAATTGGTTAACATCAATAAAACTCAAACTATATGTTGAGCTATTAGGAACTATCTCTAATGGGGGTGTTTTTAAATAATAATTTGAATAATCACTAATAATTGCATTATTAATGTTATTAAAACTTGCCATAAAACCAGCCATTAGAATTGATAAAGCTGGTTTAACGTTTTCATCGGTTGGAGACAATGGAACCTTTTGGTTGTTTTTATCGACCATTGTGTATAAATTACTAAATTGGTTTTGATATTCCGTACTATCAATAATGTTTTTAGCGCGAATATAATCTAAAAAAGCATTTGAAGCACGTTGTGAAATTTTGTTTAAAATCTCTGCATCTTTCGCAGCTCCAATATTTGGGTCTTCTTCTGCTAATTGCAAATGTTGACATCCAACAATTGTACTAACACTTGTTGTTGTCAAAGCAGAAATTCCTAGCAATGCTAATAGTTTTTTTATATTTAATAGACATCTCCTTTTTTAAAATTGCCACATTAATTCTAACCTAAAATATCGCTAAAACTTGCCAAATGTTTCAATATTTTGGAAAATTAAAAAATATTACTAACGATAGTTAATAATATTTTTAATATGATAAACAGTAACTGGCAAAGTTGGAAATTTCCGTTTTAAATAACCCGCAAAAGCAGGACTAAAAAAGTCTTCCATATAGTGGTTAAAACAAACAACGGAAAGTTGCTTCTCATTTGCTAACACTCACTGGTCTCATTTTACTTCTCCAGTAATAAAAAGATCAACTTCATTATCTAATTTAGCAATAACATCCCCACCAGCACCAGCAGCTAAAGCAATTGTTGTTATTGGTTGGTGATAATTTGTTAAATTATGTTGCACTACTGCAATGTTAAAAATTGTTTTCAACTTTGTAATAACTTCATCAACAGTTAATGTCACATAACCAATTTTAGTAAAAGAATCTTTTGCAAATGAAATAATTTTTTGCGCATCTAGTTCTTGCAAAATTAATTCATTCATTAGACTTCTTGCGATACCCTTTTTTATTAAAATATTATTATAAAATATAATTTATGAGGACATAAAAATATGAACAATAATAAATTTAATACTCTTAATGATAGAGAATGGTTAAGATTAACAGGAATAAAAAAATCCACTTTTAATAAAATGTTAGATATTTTAAAAGTTGCTGAAATAGAAAAATTTAAAAAAGGTGGTAAAACTAATAAATTATCATTAGAAAATAGATTATTGATGACTTTATTATATTGACGAGAATATCAGACTTATTTTCATCTTGGTAAAAGTTTTGATATTAGTGAGGCTAATTGTTATCGTAATATTAAGTGAATTGAAGATATTTTAATTAAAAACTCTGATTTTCAACAACTTGCTGGTAAAAAAGCACTAATAAATGATTATTTTAATGATAAAACTATTATTATTGATGCTACCGAAACTCCAATCCAACGCCCAAAAAAAGACAAAAACAATCTTATTCTGGTAAAAAGAAAAAACACACGATCAAAACACAAGTAATTATCGAACAAGAAACCAAAAAAATTATTGCAACAAGTTTTTCGCTCGGAAAAAAACATGATTATGCTTTATTTAAAGAATCAAAAATCCCAATTTTAAAAAATACCAAATTAATAGTTGATAGTGGTTATCAAGGAATACAAAAAAATCACAATAATGTTCTAATACCTACAAAGAAAACAAAGAAAAACCCTTTAAACAAAGAACAAAAGCAATATAATAGACTAGTTTCAAAAATGAGAATTATTATTGAAAATATTTTTGCTATTCTTAAAAAATTTAAAATTATTACAGAAAAATATCGTAATCGAAGAAAAAGATTTGGTTTAAGATTTAATTTAATTGCCTCAATTTATAATTTACAATTATTATATTTAACATAAAATATTTATTTAAAATTAAATAATTTAAATAATAAATTAATTTTTCGTTGTGGAAAAATATTAAATTTTTAAATAAAAAACATAATTAATTAAAATTATATTTTTCTATTAGTATCTTTTTTACAAATATTTGCAATTTTTTAACAAGTAATGCAAGAAGTCTATTAAACCATCATAGTTAGTATGAACCGCATAAACCGAAATTTGATGTTCTTTTAACCGTTTTAAAATTTCTTGTTTATACTTAATTTGTGCTCATACTTTTTTCTTATTAAAACAAAACGGATGATGCGTAATAATCACATTTGCTTTTTGGGCAATGGCTTCATCAATCACTTCTGTTGTTAAATCTAAACTAACAAAAACTTGCGTTATTTCATTATGTTTAAATTCCCATTGAAAACCGCTATAATCTCACTTCGCTGTTGTTTTTAACGGAAAATTAGTTTCAATTTCTTGATATAATTTTTTAATTAACATTAAATCACCTTATTTATCATTTTTAATTTTGCTCTAATTTCTTGATAACGTTTTGTTTTGACTGGAATTTTATTTAATAATGTTTGATAATAATCGTTTTTTAATAATCATTTTTCTTGAAAAAGTTTAGTTTGTTCTTTTCGCAATACTGGCCCGAACAGAATGTCTCTTTTGTTTTTAACTTTTTGCCCAGCAACTTTATTAATAACAATAATTTCATAAATAATTTCATTTTCTTTAATTAAAAGTTCTTTTTCAATAAAATATTTTTTTGCTTTAACTCATTGTCGTAAAATAGTTGGGTCATCATTTGAACACAAAATATAACGATCAATTAAATCTGAATCATTTTGTAAAATTTCAAGGATACTAGCACTACCTAATCCCGAAATAATACATGAATCAATTTTAATATTGGCAAGTCCATGCAAACCATTTGCTAAAATTGGGGTAATAATTTCACCAACTTGATATTTAGCAATATTTTTTTTTGCTTGTGCTAATGGTTTTTCTGCAATGTCACAAGCATAGGCTTTGGTAATTAAATTTCCTTTTGCCAAATAAATTGGAATCATTGCATGATCAGTTCCAATATCACAAATAACGTCTTTATCATTAACTTGCTTTGCAATTAATAATAAGCGTTCTGATAATCTATCCATGGTTTAAACACCTATCCTTTAAAAAAGTCTTTTAATACTTTTGCTTTTGAATTAGCTTGGTTTGGTTTAAATTTACGAATTGTTTTTGCCTCAATTTGACGAATACGCTCACGAGTAACCTTAAACTCTTTTCCCACTTCTTCTAAGGTTTTTGGCGAATCGTATTTCGACAAATGTTTATCAATTAGTTTATTTTTTCGACTTTGAACCTTTTCAATTGGTGTGTCATAATGAATATCTAACGCTTTTACTGTTTGCACCAATTCTGGAAAAGTTTCATCTTCACATTCCTTTGCCAATCTTAAAACAGTTCTTAATTTTGTTGGTAAAATTCCAAATCTCATTCTAATTACTTTCTCTTCACGTGCTGATAAAATCTCATGAAAAACTTCATCAATTACTTCTCGTAATGATTCTTTCTCAGCATATTCATCAGGAGTAAAAATATCTTTGTCATCAACAAAGTCACCAAAATGAGTGTCATCTTCATCTCCAATTGGCTTTTCTAATGAAACTGGTTCAATTGATAAGCGCTTAATTTCACGCACTTTTTCACCAGTCATTCCCTGCCCCATTCTTTCAGCAATCTCATTAAAACTTGGTTCACGACCTAATTCTTGCGTTAACTGACGCTCAATTCTTGTTAATTTATTAATTGTTTCAACCATATGCACTGGAATTCGAATTGTTCGTGCCTGATCAGCAATTGCTCGTGTAATTGCTTGTCGAATTCATCATGTTGCATATGTTGAAAACTTAAATCCACGTGTATAGTCAAATTTATCAACCGCTTTCATTAAACCAATATTTCCTTCTTCAATTAAATCAGAAAAATCTAACCCCCGGTTTAAATGCTTACGAGCAACCGATACAACTAACTTTAAGTTTGAAGTAATCAACTTTTCACGTCCATAACGTTTTTCTTCGGGATCTGTTGCCTCCAGCATTTTAGCATATTTAATTTCTTCTTCACGGGTAAGAATTTTACTTGTTCCTAAAACATTAAAGTATGCTTTAATAATATCTTGAATTTTAGTTTCATTTGAAATTCCGCCAACTTTGTAGCGCAACTTATCCTCACTTTGTTTTTTTCCTGGTTTAATTACTTCTTCGACTTCTTCGACTTCTTCTAAATTTACATCGCTAAATTCAACCCCATTAGCAACTAATTCTTCAAAGTACTCGTCAACATCATTATCATCAATTTCAAAATGATCATTAATTAAAGTAATTAATTTTTCTTGTTCAATTTCATTGTTATTTTCTTCTAAAAATTTATTAATATAATCTTTAAATTCATCAAAAGTTTTTATTTCTCTGATGTCTTTTTTTGATAATCCCATTCTCTCTACCCCTTTTTAAACTTTAAACGTTGGTTCATCTTATCAATTTCCATTGAAATGGTTTGTTGTTCAATCAGATTATTTGCTTTTTCTAGTTTATTTCATAGCATTGCAATCTCTTTTTCATTGGCAAAATCATCAATTAGCAGCGCATAGTCTTCTAATTCTTTCTTATTATATTTAATTTTAATCGTTGATTTATCAATAATGTCCATTAACATCTTCTTTAAATCCGGATCATTTATTTCTTCACATAACATATTAATATTAACATTTTCTGCCCCTAAATGTCTATTATAATACATAATTATATCATTTGCTAGCAGTCGATAACTATTAAAATTCAAATATACGATTTTTGTCTGATAAAAATCAACGGCCTTTCGCGACACAAGTAATTGTAATAACATGTTTTGCTCTGCTAACATATAACGTTTTAAACTTTTAATTTTATATTTTGTTTTTTTAATGGCCTTAGAATCTTTAACAATTTCGGATGTTGACTTTTGTGCGGCCTTTGCAACTTCGGGGACAACAACTGGTGAAGGTGAGTCTAATGTTGAAGCATTTGTAATTGGTTTATAATACACTTTAATTTGGGTAATTTTTGTTTGAATTGTTTCACTTGAAATTCCCGTAATTCTTACCAAATTATTAATTGCTAGTTCTTGTTCTAAGGGATTGGGGCTTGCTTTAATTAAAGTTCCAACAACATTGATAAATTCTTCTAATTCATTTGCTTCTTCTAAATTAAATTTATTTTTAAAATAATCCAGTGCAAAATTAATTGGATGCATTGCATGGGTTAACATTGTCTGAATTAATTCTCCCTGACCACTATTGACCAATTCATCGGGGTCTTGCTGTGTTTCGTTTAAAACAATTTTTACTTTTAAATTATTAACTAATAATTTTGCTGCAACTTTTAAACTAGCATTAATTCCTGCTTGATCACCATCTAAAAAGACTAAGCATTCACCTGTTAACTTCTTAATTTCCTTAATATGATAATCACTTAAATTTGTCCCCATTAATGCAACGGTATTTTTAAGATCTAATTTATCTAAACTAATAACATCCATATATCCTTCTAACAAAATTAAATTATTTTGTTGGCGAATAAATGGTTTTGCTCGTTGAATATTATACATTAATTGTTCTTTTTTAAAGACTTTTGTTTCTGGGGTATTTAAATACTTCGCAACGTTGTCATCTTGCCCAATCACACGCCCCGAAAATCCAATAATATAACTATCCTCATTTTTAATTGGAAACATAACTCGATTATTAAAATAATCATAAACTTTCTCATTTTTAATCGTAATTAATCCGGTTTGTTGAATATCATTAATGCTATAGCCTTTTTTAATTAAAAAATGATATAAATGATCAAAACCACTTTCAGCATAACCAATATTAAATAACTCAATCGCTTGTTCATCAATTTTTCTTGTTGCTAAATATTCTTTTGCCGCATGAGCCTTTTTTGTTGCTAAGTTATTGCTAAAATAAGCTTGTGCTAAAGCATTAATTTCAAAAATTAATTTATCAGTTTCATCATATTTTGCTTTTTCTTGATAAGTTGTTAACTCATCTAAGGAAATATTAGTCATTCCTGCAACTTTTTTTAAAGCTTCAATAAAACTAATATTTTCATATTCTTGTAAAAAAGTAAAAACATTGCCACCAGCTGAACAAGCAAAACAACGATAAATTTGTTTTTCTGGTGAAATGCTCATTGAAGGATGTGAATCTTGATGGAAAGGACAAACAGCTCAATAATTTCGTCCCCGTTTTTCCAACGATAAATACTCTGACATTACTGTAACAATATTTACTTTTGACCGAATTAAATCAATCTTTTCATTACTAATTAATGCCATACCTTCCTCCTCCTTTTAATTATTTATTTTAATAATGCTTGAAAATGCTCTTCTAAATTAGCAATAGCAATTCGTTCTTGCACCATTGTATCACGATTACGAACAGTAACCTTTTGGTCTTCTAATGATTCAAAGTCAAAAGTAACACAAAATGGTGTTCCAATTGCATCTTGGCGACGATAACGTTTTCCAATGTTTCCCGTTTCATCATAGGTACATTGGAATTGATTTAATAATTTTTCATACAATTGATAAGCTACTTCATTTAATTGTTTACTTAATGGAATAACAGCAAGTTGATATGGTGCTAACAACGGACTTAATTTTAAAACAATTCGTGAATCATTATCACCAACTTGTTCAACATGATAAGCATCATATAAGATTGCTAACATTAAACGCCCAACCCCAACTGATGGTTCAATAACATGGGGTAAAATTTTTTCGTTTGTTTCTTGGTTTAAATAACTTAAATCTTGTTTACTCGTTATGCTATGTTGACGCAAATCAAAATCACCACGATCAGCAATCCCTCATAATTCACCTGTTCCAAATGGAAACTTATATTCAACATCAATTGTGTGTTTAGCATAATGGGCTAATTCATTGGCTTCATGGTTACAAAAAAGATAATTCTTAGGATTTAAATTAATCAAATTTAAAAATTTAGTAACTTCTTTAACTCAATATTCAAATCAATCTGTTTCTTCATTTGGATCATAAAAAAATTCTAACTCCATTTGTTCAAATTCACGTGTTCGAAAAATAAAATTTCCCGGTGTAATTTCATTTCGAAATGACTTTCCAATTTGGCCAATTCCAAATGGCAATTTTTTTCGCAATGAACGTTGAACATTTTTAAAATTAACAAAAATTCCTTGTGCTGTTTCTGGTCGTAAATAAACAATTGATTTTTCATCTTCTAACACACCCTGATTCGTCTTAAACATTAATTCAAACTGACGAATATCAGTAAAATCATACGCTCCACAATTTGGGCACACCAAATTCTTTTCTTCAATAAATGTTTTTAATTGTTCATTACTTCATCCCCCACAATTAAGGTCAGGATAATTATCTTCAATTAGTTTATCTGCTCGCATACGGGTTTTACATTTTCTACAATCTAATAATGGATCAGCAAAATTCCCTAAATGACCCGAAGCCTTTCACACATTATTGTTCATTAAAATTGCACTATCAAGACCAACATTATATTTCGATTTTGTAATAAAATGTTGCCATCATAAACTTTTTAAATTTCGTTCTAATTCAACACCTAATGGACCAAAATCTCAACTATTTGCTAAACCCCCATAAATTTCACTTCCTTGAAAAACAAAGCCTTGTGCTTTTAAATGATTAACAACTTCTTCTAATGTATATTGCATTAAATATAACTCCTTTTTATTTCTCTACCCTCAATTATACTATGTTATTATTTAAAATAAATTGATTTTTTCTGCATTTCATAAATACTATAAGAAAAAATCCCAACTTTCATTAAATAATACTCACATAGCATTTTAAATAAAATAATCATTTCTTTAACATTAATTTTGTTATGAAAATAAAAATTATCTAATGACGTTGTACTAAACATTTTTACTAATTCAATTGAAAAAAGATAATCTGTTGGTAAATAACAATTTTTACAAATATATCCTTCTTCAATAAAACTAATTGTTTTAATATTATGTTTTCCCCCACAACGTTTACACATCGTTAGATTTCATTGTAATCCATACCATTTTAAAACTTGTAACATGAAAACAATCACAACACTTAAGTTATCTTCTCAAGCAACTAAATTATCTAATGCTGTTGCTAATAAATCATATAGTTTTAAATCAGCAGAACGTTCTTCAACAGCTTGTTCGGTAATTTCACAAAGCAATGTCCCTAGTAAATAATCATCATAATTTTGTGTTAATTTAATTCGTGTTATTAACAAATTTCCTGTTTTTAACTTACTTAATTTATTTGCTTGATATGATAAAAATATTTCAAATGCACTAGTTGCTAACCATTGCACCGCATATTGATTTTTCGAAGTAATTTTTCGAACACCCGGAGCAAAAAAAGCTAACTTACCTAATTCTTTGGTAAAAACCGTTATAATTTCACTGTCATCATCGTAACTTTGCTTATTAATAACAATTCCAGTAACTTTTGTTGTCATTATTGCTTAATAACTTTCTTTGTTATATCCTAAACGAGCAATCATTGATGGTTTATCACGTCATTTTTCAACCACTTTAACAAATAACTCTAAAAATATTTTTGTTCCTAAAATTTGTTCTAACTCTAAACGAGCTTGCGTCCCAATTTCTTTGATTAACCGTCCATTTTTACCAATCACAATGCCTTTTTGTGAATCGCGCTCAACACAAATTGAAGCCATAATTTTTAATAATGTTGGTTGTTCTTCAATCTTGTCAATTAAAATTGCCACACTATGTGGAATTTCATCTTCTGTTAAAAGTAAAATTTTTTCGCGAATAATTTCACGAATTAAGAACTTTTCTGGTTGGTCAGTTAACATATCATCAGGATAATATTGTGGTCCTTCTGTTAGATGATCTTTTAATAATGTTAATAACTGCGGAACATTTTCGTGTTTTAATGCTGAAATTGGGATTACAGCAGTAAAATTATGAACTTTTTCTCATTCAGCAATTTTAACCATTAATTCCCCTTTTGAAACTAAATCAATCTTAGTAACAACTAAAACAATTGGAACACCTCGTTCTTGGAGTGCTTTAATAATATAACGATCATTATCACCAATATGTTCATTTACAGGCGCTAAAAATAAAATAACATCAGCTGCTTTTGTTGTTGATAAAGCAACTTTATTCATAAATTTACCCATTTCATGATGTGCTTTATGAATTCCTGGCGTATCCATAAACACAATTTGCGCTTCATTGTCATTATAAATTCCTTGAATTCGATTACGCGTTGTTTGGGCTTTGGCGGTAACAATTGCTACTTTATTATTTAAAATTGTGTTTAATAATGTTGACTTTCCAACATTTGGACGGCCAATAATTGCCACAAACCCTGATTTAATTGTCATTTTTATCACCTCGTAATTAACTTAATTATAAAGGAAAATAAGATAAAAGCTCATTATTTTAAAATTCAAATGCAATTTGATCATCTAATGATAAGCCTTTTAAAATTCCAAGTTCTTCAAAAGACTCTAAATGTGCTTTTGTAATATTTGTTCGTTTTTGTAAATCAGCAATTGATAAAAATGGTTTTTCTTTCCGAGCATTAATAATGCTATCACCAACAGCGCCTCCCAAACCATCAATCGCTGAAAATGGTGGTAGAATAATTTTTTCATGATTATCATTTTCAACAACGGTAAAATTTTTATTCATACTTGTTTTTAAATCAATATTACTCATTTTAATCCCGCGGGCATACATTTCTAAAGCAATTTCATAAACCGGTATTAAATCCTTTTCTTTTTGTGATGGTTTATTTGGCGCATTAAAATCCTTATTATCTAAACGAACTTGAATATCACGTAAAACTTGTTTAATTGTTTCTGCTCCTTTTAAAATTGTTTTAATATCAAAAACATCAGTTCTCGTTGAAAAGAATGTTGCGTAATATTCAACTGGATAATTTATTTTAAATCATGCCACGCGTCATGCCATTAAAACATACGCTGTCGCATGCGCTTTTGGAAACATATATTTAATCTTATTACATGAATCAATGTATCATTGTTCAACATTATTTTCACGCATTAATTGTTCATGTTCTGGGGTTAAGCCCTTTCCTTTTCGGACATCTTCCATAATTTTAAAAGCACTTTGTGCTGGTAAGCCCTTATAAATTAAATTAACCATAATATCATCACGACACCCAATAACATCAGAAATTCGAATATTCTGGTTTCGAATTAAATCTTGGGCATTCCCAATTCAAACATCAGTTCCATGTGATAACCCTGAAATTTGGACTAAATCAGCAAAAGATGTTGGTTTAGTATCTAATAACATTTTCCGAACAAAAAAAGTTCCAAACTCTGGAATCCCAATAGCCCCCGTTTTCTCACCATTAATATCGTCTGGTTTAATGTTTAAAACATCTAAACTACGAAAAAGACTTAACACTTTTTCATCATTAGTTGGAATTGTTTTTGGGTCAATTCCCGTTAAATCCTCTAACATTCGTAAAGCGGTCGGATCAACATGTGCTAAAATATCTAATTTTAAAACATTATCATGAATCGCATGGAAATCAAAGTGTGTTGTTAATCAATTTGACTTAATATCATCAGCAGGAAAATTAACCGGCGTAAATTCTTCGACTTGATATTCTTTTGGGATAACAACAATCCCTCCCGGGTGTTGTCCCGTTGTTCGTTTCACACCTTCACAGCCTTTTGCAATTCGTTCTAATTCAGCACGTCGTTTTAAATGTAAGGTATTCTTATTTTCAAAATAACCCTTCACATATCCATAAGCAGTCTTTTCTGCCACCGTTGAAATTGTTCCGGCACGATAAACATTTCGCTCTCCAAACATTTCTTTCGTAAAATCATGGGCATTTGGTTGATATTCACCCGAAAAGTTTAAATCAATGTCCGGAACTTTGTCTGCTTCAAATCCTAAGAATGTTTCAAAAGGAATATCATGACCATCACCTTTTAATGGATGTTGACATTTTGGGCAATTACGTGGTGGCAAATCATAACCACATTTTACAGACCCATCAACAATGAACTCGCTATAAGTACAATTTGAACACAAATAATGTGGTTGTAATGGATTAACTTCTGTAATATTACTCATCGTGGCAACAAAACTACTTCCAACACTTCCTCGTGAACCAACTAAATAACCATCTTGTAATGACTTGTCAACTAATTTATGGGCAATTCAATAAATAACAGCAAAACCATGCTTAATAATCGCACTTAATTCTCGTTCTAATCGTTTTGCCACAATTTCGGATAATGGATTACCATAAATCTTATAAGCATTCTGATAACACAACGCTTCTAAAAGTTCATCACTACCATCAATTTTGGGAGTATATAATTTATCTTTAATAATTTCAACTTTTTCAATTTGATTGGCAATAAGACTTGGATTTGTAACAACAATTTCTTGAATTAATTCGTCATCATTTAAAAATTTAAATTCATTTAACATTTCAGGTGTTGTTCGTAAAAATTGGTCCGGATAATCAGTTACCCGTTGTTTATAATCATACAATGGATGTGGTCGCCCCCCAATTCCTTTTGCATTAATATAAACCTCACGAAAAATTTTATCTTCTGGATTAAGATAATGAACATCACCTGTGGCAACAACTGGTTTATTTAATTTTTTCGCGGTATAAATAATGTCCTTAATAACTGTTAATAATCGTTCTTCTGATAAATCACCCATTTGAACTAAATGTTTATAAACACTTGGTGGTTGAATTTCAATATAATCATAAAAACTAATCACTTCGGTTAACTCACTAAGATCTTTATTCCGAGCTACTTCAAAAACATCACCATTAACACATGATGAACCAATTAATAAATTAGCACGATGTTCATTAATTACACTACGTAATAATTTTGGTGACGAATAGAAATAAGTTGTATGTGCGGCGGTAATTAATTTAAATAAATCCAATAATCCCAGTTGATTTTTAGTAAGAATTGTCATATGTTTTGGACGGAGCTTTTTATAAACAGCAGCATCATGAATTTGATCAATATCATCATCAAATTCAACCCCATAAACATTAATCATTTTTCGTAATTGATGTTCATAAACATCGGTTAAAACAATAGCATCATAATCCCCACGGTGCGCTACTTCTTCATTATAAATAACATTATAGCACCGAGCAATTGTTCCCAAACGATAGTTTTTTAAATGTGGTTCTAAAATCCTTGAGATTTGTAAAGTATCAATAACAGTATTATTGATCTTAGAACGTCCGGCTTTTTCTAACCATGATTGAATAAAACCTAAGTCAAATTCAGCATTATGGGCAATTAAAATCGCATCTTTAAAATACTCTAAAATTTGGTCAATTGATTCCGTAAAAGTTGGTTTATCCGCCAATAATTCATCCGTAATTCCTGTTAGCTCTGTTATAAAAGAAGATAACTTAATTGTTGGTTTAAATAAGTGGTTAATAATTTTACGTTCCCCACTAATCCCATCCATAATAACTGCTCCAAACTCAATAATCTCATCATAACTACTACTTAGACCAGTTGTCTCTAAGTCAAAAATAACATATTTTGCTGTCCGTAAATCATAATGATGAGGATTTTTAACGTACCAAACTTTGTCATCAAGTACATCTGCTTCGACTCCATAAATAACTTTAATATTTGGATATTTCTTATTAAGATTATAAATTTCAGGATACGCTTGCACATTTAAATGATCAGTAAAAGCAATTGCCGAATGATCCCAATGTTGTAAGGTTTTAAAAAGCGCTGGAAGATCAATCACCCCATCCATTGTACTCATTTTAGTATGTAAATGTAATTCAACGCGCTTTTCAGCAGCATTGTCTTCCCGATATAAGTCTTCGCGATCTAAACGGGCAATTTTTTTAATAAAAAGCATTTGTTCATTAGCATAAGTATCATAACGAATGTCCCCAAAAATACTAACTCATTCATCAATTTTTAATTCTTCAAAAAAATCATCTGCTTGTTCAGTTCGCGTAAAAAACTTCCCAGCAATAGTATCACTATAATCAGTTACTGTGATTGTATAAATAAATTTTTTAGTTGAAATGAATTGGCGATCTTTATTAACAATTTTTCCATAAATTGTTATATTAGGAGCATCTTGGTCAATATCAGTGATTCGTTCATAACTTACTTGCCCGATTTTCCCTTTAACATAATTACTAGTCCCATTTCGCAATTGTTTTGTTGAAATTGCTGGTTTTAATGTTAAACTTTCATTTTTTTGTTGATTTTCTTGGTATTTTATCAATTCTTGCTCATTAAGCTCTAAAATATTATTTTCTTGTAAATCAACAATTAAATCTAATCGTAAATTATTAAAACCATAACGACATAATTTGTTTTCATAATAATGATAATGTTCACTAACAAGTTTTTTTTCACTATCGGAATGAACAATAATTTTTAAAATATTATCTGCTAAAGTAAACCGAGATGGTGGTAATTTACTAAAAAAACTATTTTTTAATTCTGATTTATTAAAACGAATATATTCTAAATAAGAAAAAATTGTTTCTAATTGATAATTTTCATTTCGTACGCGAAATGAAACTTTTGTTGGCAACGTTGCATTTGCTAATAAAGTTGTTTCTAATTTTAATAAGACATCAGTTGGTAAGAAATCATTGATTTCAATAATAACACGAAAAAACGACTCGCTTGTACTATACTCACTTTTAATGATTTTTGCATCAGCAAAATAATTATCCGTAAATTCTAAATTATTAGTTGTAAATAGTTTTATCAATTGTTGATCCATTTGCCATCCCTCATCTATTCTTCATTTCTAAAAAAAGACATCTTTAATTGTTATTCCAATAAATAATAAAATAAAGAGTACTGCCCCCGTGACATTAATAATAATCTTTGCCTTATGTGGGAGTTGTCAATTTTGTTCTTTTGTTTGATATTCTTCTAATAATAACTTTTGCTGTTCTGGATTGTGACGATGTTTTCAAATTTGAAAACGCCCTTTAAGCCGTTTTCCCCCACCAACAATTCCTTCAACTAGGGTTTCTAAGAATTTGTATCCATCCAATGGTGGAATTGGAATTAAATTTAAAACAAATAAGTTTGCTGATAACATTGCAACATACATAAAAAATAATGCTGGTCCTTCCGTTAAAATTGAAGAAACTGTTTTAGCAATACCAACTGGTCCTGATAACTGCCCTCATTGACCAGTAAATAATAACCCAAATGACTTTAAAATTGTCACTGATTCAGTAAACGTTTCACGTCAACCATAGCCATAAGCCTGTGCTGTTGAAACAAACTGACGATCAGGTGCCCGAATTCCAACCGTATAAGTATTACCCGTTATTTTTAATTCAGCTGGTTCAGTTTGAAACAAATGATTGTTTTGACCAGTTGTCACTTCTTTTTTATTATTTACCCAAACAAAATCTAACGTAATAAAATTGGTACGTTGTTGGGCATCACTTTGATCATATTGTTTTTTTAAATTATTAATAAAATTATAAACCGTTGTTTGATAATTTGGAATATTATGAACAGTTCCAATATGACTAACTAAAATCTTATGTGTTTTATTATATCCTTCATCATCTTTACCATCACGATAATAATTTTTATGGGCCACTTTAAGAGTAGCTTGGTCTGGACCTAATCAATAATTTAAAATAACAATATCCTGGCTAATCGGAACTTTTCTTGTTGATAACGCATTATATGCTGCTCCTCCAACATCATATTTTGCCCCCCAATATGTCATATCTGATGGTTTGAGATTTAAAGCGGCAAAAGTTGTTGTAAAAATGAAAACAGCAATAAAAAAATTCATTAAAGCTCCCGCCACAATAAAAATTAACCGTTTTCATTTCGCAATGTTTTCCATTTTTCGTTCTTTTGGAACTTCCTCTTCTTCACGCCCTTTCGGAGCATCAACTAATTCACTAGCAATATACACATAGCCACCAAAAGGAAAAATTCGAATTGAATAACGCGTTTCTTTTTTCCCTCAAGAAAAAATCTTTGGACCAAATCCAATTGCAAATTCATAAACATATGCTCCTGATAATTTTGCAATAACAAAATGAGCAAATTCATGAACTGTAACTAGCATTAATAAAATTATAATTCCAATTACAAATCCTAAAACTATCATTCCCGCCGACATTTACTGACTAACTCCTAACTGTACCTTTTCATAACATTATTTTTTGGAAAAATAATTAATAATTTCTCTTTTAATAGTATCATTTAATTGTTTTATTTGTTGATAATTAGATAGTTTTTGTGGCTTAATTTTATCCATAAAAAATTCAATATAATCAACAATTTGATAAAATTTAATTTTTCCAGCTAAAAATAACAACCGCAACTGTTCATTTGCAGTATGAAAAGCAACAGCCAAAGCATTATTTTTATTTAAACAACGATAAGCCAATGTTAAAGCTTTTCACCGTGATAAATCTGCTTTTTGAAATGTCAAAGTAATTAGATCGTTAAAATCCAGTGGTTTTAATAAATTATTTTTTTTCCGTAGCGGATAATAAAAAAAATAATTTAAAACTTGAATCATTGATGGCAGTGATAATTGCGCTAGAATTGAATAATCTTCATATTGCACAGCCGAATGTAAGATTGATTGAGGGTGTATCACAACGGTAATGTTTTTTGTTTTAAATAAATGATATACTTCAATAATTTCAAAAGCTTTATTAACCATTGTTGAAGAATCAATTGTAATGTTTTGACCCATTTGCCAATTCGGATGACACAACGCTTGGCTTTCATCAATCATTGTTAATTCCGTTAATGTTTTTTCCGCAAACATTCCTCCCGAAGCAGTTAAAATAATTTCTTGCACTGGATTCTTTTGTTCTAAACATTGAAAAATCGCACAATGTTCAGAATCAATTGGAAACAATTGGTTTTGATGTTCTTCCAATAATTTATTAATTAAATCGCCCGCTAAAACTAATGATTCTTTATTTGCCAATAATAAGGTGCGATTATATCCTTCTAATGTTTGTAAAGTTGGGTATAACCCAGCAAACCCCCCAATGGCATTAAGAACCATTGCTGTTCGAAAGGTTGTTAAGATTTGGTCAAAACCTGCTTCTCCTATAACAAAAGTAATTGTTGGATACTTAACAGCAAAAACTGTTTGTTCTGTTGCATTAGCAACATGAACCATCGTGATTGTTGGAAATGTTTCTAGCATTTTATCAAGAACAGCAACATTGTGATAAACACTAACTACTCTTAAGGTAAAATCATTTGGATTAGTTTTTATAATTTGTAAGGCTTGTTGGCCAATACTTCCTGAAGCCCCAAAAATAATAAGTTCTCGCATCATTAATTAACGTTGTAATGCCACATTTGAAATAATAAACATTATAAAAAAGACTAATGAAAATGAATCCAAACGATCAAGAACACCACCATGACCAGGTAATAAATTACTAAAATCTTTAATATCATAACGCCGTTTAATTCATGAAAATGATAAATCACCTAATTGTGATAGAATACTTAACATAAAAGCTAATAAAACATAAATAACATAACGCATTACATTTTTGGCATTATCATTTGAAAAGAAATTAAAAACTCAATTTTTTTCATTTCCAAAATTAAACATTAAAACAGCATAGGCAATCGCAATTCCAGCCGCCATAATTGTTCCTGTTGCAGCCCCTTCTCAAGTTTTGTTTGGCGAAACATTTGGTGCTAGTTTGTGTTTTCCATAACTAACCCCACCCACAAAGGCAAAAGTATCAGTTAAAATAATAATTAACACTAATCAAACAACGCTACTTCAACCATAATTAGGATTTAACATAAATTTATTCATTGCTTTAAAAGCAAAAATTAAATATAATGTAAAAATTAAAACTAACGTCATTTTACCAAAAGTAATTTCTTTTGAACTAAAAACTAAACAATAATATACTAAAATTGCACATAAATAAATGACAAAAATAATTCATGGTTTTAATCAATTTCAATTTAATAAAGTATAAAACGGATAATTAATGGCCCCAATCCCACCATAATTGTCCGTAACAGATTCAACTGGAAATAAAAATAAAAACAGCATAAATAAGTAAGTAATAACTTGGGTATAAATTGGTCACTTTGTTCCCCCTACTAACCGCAGAATTTCGTAGTTAACTAATCCCAAAATCACAGCGTTAATACTAATAAAAACATAATTGGCAACTTCAATATGAGCAACTTTGCCTTGTCATTCTGTAGCAATTGCACCAGTAAATAAATATAATACCAAAAAAATTAATAAAACATAAAAGGTAATATGGCGTGCAACATATTTTTTTTGAAACATTCCTTTTTTTTGTTCCGTTTTGCTTGTTTCGGTAATATTATTACCATTTTTATCCAACGGTACGTTTGTTTCATCAACAAGAACATTATCTTGCTTATTATTCATCACTTTTTACCCCTCCAAATCTTCTATTTCTATTATTATAATCTAATATTGCTGTTAACAAAGCATTTTCATCAAATTCTGATCAAAATTTATCAGTAAAATATAATTCAGCATAACGATTTTGTAATAGTAAAAAATTACTTAAGCGTTGTTCACCACCACAGCGAATCATTAAATCAACAGCTGGTAAATCTTTGGTATATAAATAATTAAACAAAGTTTTTTCATCAATTTCAGATAATTGTGCTGTTAACATTTCGTTAATAGCAGTAACAATTTCTTCAACCGCCCCATAATCAAAGGCAAAGGTTAATACTAAACCGCTATTATGCTTTGTCTGATTAATAGCTTCATTAATTGCTGCTAACGTTTTTGCTGGCATTTTGGTTTTACGACCAATATGGTTTAAAACAATATTTTCATTTTTAAAATTATTTACTTCTTTATTATTTAATAACCGCCCTGGCATTTCCATTAAATACGCAACCTCACTTTTACTACGCTTTCAATTTTCTGTTGAAAAACAATAAAGTGTTAAATATTTAACTCCTAACATATTTGCTTTTAAAGCAACTTCTTTAATTCGTTTTGCTCCTTCTTCATGGCCAGCTGTTCGCTTTAAACCTTGTTTTGTTGCTCAACGACCATTTCCATCTAAAATAATTGCAATATGTTGTGGCACATTCATATTCTTTGTTCCTTCTTTCTTGTCTTATTT
>NZ_JXYY01000105.1:53-1624 GCF_016082235.1 Spiroplasma sp. hyd1 | reverse complement strand
GTTGATTATATTCTCTACTTTTAGTTGAATAGGTAATTTGCTTATTCGCTGTTAAAAGTAAATCAATTTTTCTATCTTTTTCAGCAAGTTCTTTTTTAAGTATTTCATTTTCTTCTTGTAATTTGTCAAATTTAATTGATTCTGTTATATTCATATTAAATCTCCTCCAAATTCTTTTCCATAATTAATGTATCAATATATTCATAAGCACTTTCTTCTGAATAACATTCTTCTAATGCTTCATTAAATAAGTCTTCTTCTGTATAAACATAACCATTTTCATCTTTTCACATATTAATTTACCTCATTCTTTGATATTAATATTTCTATTAATTTTCTTCCTTTTTGTTCTTTAACATCAAAATAAGTTATTTCTTTATTTAATAAATGTGCTTCTTCATTTTTAATTAAATTAATATCATCATTAATATTTTCTTTTTGCCCTGTTTTATTATCAAATATATTAATACAAAAATCATTGTACATATATATTGATATTAGATTTTTGATTGTCATTTTTACCTCCTATTTTTAACTCGCTGGCACTCACTCCCAAGTGAAAGTGCCAAAGCGAGAATTAGTTATATTAAGTATTTATCTATTTATTTACTACGCCATCCACTTCACCAAGGATGTTCGGTGGCGGTATATTTTATTGTTTAATGTTTAATAATCGACAGTTGTTTTTATAAGGTAATGCCAGAGAATTCTCTCTCTTCATCCGCACCATTTCAGGTCAAAGCGTTCAGTTTTTAAAATAAATCTACTTGCACCTTGAAGAGCCCAGTGCTATATCGCAAATCTTATTTAGTAAAGTGACCATCTCTTTGATTATTGTCGTTCGATGTTGACCACGCACTTATCACGACTATCGCTTGTTAAAGCGTCTATTATTTCCGGACTAATTACCGTTGGGCTAGACCGCCTATGTGGAATAAAAACACTTAGTTATTTAAAATAACCGTCCCACACTGCATTAAGTTGTTTTATAAAATCAAAGTTTTAAAAAACCAGTTTCATAATCAAAGATAATTTTTGAATTTTCTAGTTTTTGATAAAATTGCTTTTGTGTTTTATCTTTTACTTTATTCAATAAATTTCTATGTTTTTCACAAGTTCATAAAACTTTATTTGATACAAATTCTTCAGTAATGAATGATATTGTTTTATAACAATCATTAACATCACATATTTTTTGTTGCTTATTAATTTTCATTACCTACTCCTTTCCTTGATATTAAGTTTTTTTTATTTATTAGCAAATTATTTAACTGAAACAGAGGAAGGACAACACCTTAAATTAGGAGAAAAACAAGTACACTTTGTAAAGATTTCTAAGATATTTATAAATGTGTAAACAACTTAAAGAGGGTATCAGAAAGTTGTGTAAAAAGTTTCTATTTTAAGAATTTAATATGCTGTCCTTTCTCTGAATCAATTAATAATTTTGGTTTTACAAATAAAAAAACCATTTTAGTAAATGGTTTAATTTATTATTCTTATTCAATTTCCGAGTTTTTTTCCAAAACCCCAATATTTTTTATACGACCNNNTTNNTNNNATNNNTTNTT
>NZ_JXYY01000104.1:0-1702 GCF_016082235.1 Spiroplasma sp. hyd1 | reverse complement strand
TATTCCACATTATTGTTGTCCAATTTATCTTAACCCATCCATTTCTGCTGTTTATAGTGATTAGTTCTGAAACACACGCATAACTTTCTTTTCGTAGACCATTACTTTTATTAAGTTTAATTAACCACTTGGATTTTTTTATTTTATAATATGATGTTGATAATTGCAATGCATCATATCAATAGTTATAAATATTCTTCAGAATAATAACAGGATGAGGATTTATGTCATTATTATTGTCTATTTTACAAAGCCAAATTTCACCAGATAAGCAATTAACTTGATTATTCACTAATTTGTTCATTTTGAACCATTATTGTTCCTAGTTCAATCTCTAATAAATCATTAAAAAACTTTCTATCTTTATTATATCAATATTCAAGTCTTTCAAAATCTTCATCACTAACTTTATTTGCTTTTTCTTTAGTATAACCTCATGACATCAATTTATTAATTTTAAAATCATTTGAATTATTTTCATCATTATTTGAAGATTGTTTTAACCTTTCAATTTCTAACTGCATTGCTAATTTTTCTTTTTCTAATTCTAAAATTTGTTTTTGTAATTCTAAATCATTTTGTACTATATTATATTATCACCATTTAATTTTTTTAACTCTTCTGTTGGCAAAACATATGACGGAATAACACCTGGATTTTCATTAACAAAGTTTGTTAAACGTTCCATTCCATATTTTCCTTCCATTAAAACAGCAACAACATGTTGTTCTTTACCTTCTAAAATTCTTTGTTTAACTTTTTCAAGTCTTTCTTTTTTAATTTCTTGTTGCTCTCTTTGCCATTTTAAATCTTTCTGATAATTTTTTTCAGCAGCCTTTTGTTTAGAATCTTCACCGATACCTATAATTCTCCCAATAATTCCCATTAAATATATTCCTTTCTATAAAAACTCTTAATACTTACAAAAATTATACAATAAAAGAAGCAATTCTGCTTCTATAATTTTTTATTGTTATCTTTGTCATCATATTTCTTAGAATGTGAATCATATTGTTGCTTTGTACTTTCCTTAATATTGCGAATACCATCTTTCACCTTATTAACTCCAGTAACATTTCCAACAACATTTCCAACACCTTTACCAAATACACTTCAACCAGCTTTATTTCTTGCTTGTTTAGCTGCTTTTCATTCAGCAGAACCTTTTTCTTTTGGTAATGATGCAGCTGCATTTCGAGCAGCTCAGATGCTTGAAATACCACCAATTGTGCTACCAACAGCGGCCATTAGTCCTGTTCGATTTTGAAATGAATTTCTTGGAATAACAAATTCACTAATTCCACCACTATCTGCTCTAGAAAAGTCTTGAGAATCATATGGCCCTCCACCTGGTTTTCCAAACATTTTACTGAAAAATCCACGTTTTTGTCCACCGGCATTAACAGCATTCTTCCCAAATCCTAGAATTTGGCCTGCTTTTCGACTTGCTGCAAACATCATCCCTCCAGCGGCTATTGTTGAACGCAATGACGCGGCGCCTTCCATTGCACCAACTGATTCACCTACAAAGTTTGCAATCATCGCTGAAACACCTAAAATTGACACAGCACCACCACAAACAAAGAACAACATTGCAACAATTCTACCAATTCCTGAGAAATCACTCAACCCATTTTTTAGTAATAATGATATTAGACTTCTTGCATTACTTGTTAAAAAATTGCAAATATTTGTAAAAAAG
>NZ_JXYY01000103.1:0-1725 GCF_016082235.1 Spiroplasma sp. hyd1 | reverse complement strand
AAATTTTCTAACAAATAGCTTTTTAAACTTGATTTAATAGCATCAATCTTATTTGTTAAACGAAGATCAATTGCTTGTTCTGAATCATCATATTTAATATTTTCAATCACATCTTTAACATTAGCAACTAAGTTAAATTCTTGATAATTAATGGAACGAGCAGTATAACTTTGTTGATCATAATACATTTTTGTTGGATCCCGGTTAATTTTATCTGGCAAACCATTATTATTAATATTTAAAAACTGAATTAATACTTCATTATAAAAAATTTGGTGTTCAGAACCTCATACATATGAACTAAAATCATTATTTTCATAGTTAACATTATCAGAGACATTATCAGAACTTAATCCCATTTCTTTAATATAACCTTGATAAGAATCAACCCGTTGATCTTGCATTACGCCATTTAAAAATGTTTGATCAGTATTTCGATCATATAAATCATAACTATTCTTAACATTAACAAAGGTTGGCATTTTAATTCCAATTTTGGTAAAAATATTGGCAATTACCCCGTAATTATTACTATGATAATCAAAAAAACTAGCACCAAATTGTTGTAAGGAATTAAATTTTTTAACATTATACTTAATATTTAATGTTAAATTACTTGCAGAAGGGTTATCTGTAATTGCTGCAAATGGAGTTCCATTTTTATTAACAACTTGCTCATTAATAATAATACTATTATCAGCCTTTGCGATTGGATAATATTCTGTTAAAAGTGCATTTAAAATTATTTCATTATTAGTGTCTAACGCAAGGCCATATTTCTGAACTAATGTCACAATTTTGCTATTACTCATTAAATTTAACATTTGACTTAAAATTAATAATGTTGGTACTGCCGCTTGTGTTGTATCATATGTATAATCAAAAGTTTTCTCTAAATCAACATAATAACCAGCATTATCAGTTCCAATTAGTTGCAAAACAAATCTAATTTTATAAGTAAATAATCCGCGGTCTTTATCAACAGGAGTAACTGTTACTAACCCATATTTATCATCACCATTATTATAGGGATAAGTTAAAATTTTTGGTCGTAAAATTAAATTCAATCGATTTCCTTGATAAATTATTCGAGTTCCTGACAAAGTTGGCCCCTGTTCCTTTTAACATTGTTTCAACAGTACTTAAATTATTTTTAATTCAATCGTTTTTTGCAAAAATTTCTTGAATAATTTTAATATTATCTAAATTAGGATAAATATCAATCCCATCTTTTTCACCAGTATTAAAAGAAACATAACTCGCTAAATGTTCTGGCCTTGGATCACCATTAAAATCAAGTAATGGTTTTGATAATTGTTGATTTATCATTCTAGTAATTTTATCATCCAACAAAGTAGCATTAGCTCATGGATTTTTATTATGATAAGAAGAGGGTGCAACAACAGAATAAATAACACCACCTAGACCAGCTGCAATCGCAACTGTTCCAATAAATGGCAAAAATCTTTAAATTAGTTTTTCGCGATAATTTTCGACGCATTGGTACTGGTGATTCTAAAATATTATTAGTCTTATCTTCTTTTACCATTAATAGCCTTTCCTTCCATACACATTAATCATTTTTTAAATCTGCTTTAAACTCTTTTTTTCTTCCTGCTTGCTTTTTTTCTTGTTGTTCTAAAACTGGTTTTTGAACATACACCCGCTGTTTTTTTCTTTTAAATTATTTAAATTATATTAGACTTCTTGCGATACCCTTTTTTA
>NZ_JXYY01000100.1:0-1812 GCF_016082235.1 Spiroplasma sp. hyd1 | reverse complement strand
AGTTATTGATTTGTTTTTCAATTCAATTGGCGAGTGTTTGGGTAGGGGTAATTCAATGGACTTGATAGTTGTCTTTATAGTATTTGCGGAGACCATCAAGTTTTTTTCTAAACCGCTTTGGAGTTTTACGCGTTCGCTCAAATTCGACTAATTTAATTGTCCTGTCATTTTTGTAAACAATTAAATCGGGGTAGGCGTTAAGATTACCATTTTCCATTTTTAACTCCCGCTCAGTTTGATAGTGTTCAATATCACTTTGTGCAACAAGTCATTTGATTAACATGTCTTGGTGGGACATTTCATAACAATTTATCTTAATTGATTTTTTATGCTCTCGGCCAACAAAAGAATTACCCTTATGAGAGAGATAATAAATATTTTTTCTTGTATGCTGGTCTATTTTATAAAACCCTTTTTTTAAATTTCGTTCTAAAATTCGCTTAGCACTTATAAATGATTTTTGTATCAACAAAGCAACTTGTTCTAAATTTAAATATCCTCAACGATTTATCATCAACAATATTTTTTCTAACTCACCCATAACACCAACTCCTTACTATTCATTTTTATTTATATTTAATTTATTTTTCTAAATTAATTGGATGGGTTAAGATAAATTGGACAACAATAATGTAGAGTAAAGATTATAATTAAATTAAGTAGGAGAAAATATTTATGACAAAAAATCATTATACTGATGAATTTAAAAAACAAATTGTTAGCCTTTACCAATCTGGTAAAACAACTAATGAAATAGCTAATGATTATCAAATTGGTAAATCTACTATTTGAAAATTAGTTCATGAATTCAATAATTCTGGTTCATTTAAAGCTAAAGATAATCGTTCTGCTGAAGAAAATAAATTAATTGCTTTGGAAAAAGAAAATAAGCAGTTACGAATGGAAAATGATATTTTAAAGCAAGCCACACTGATAATAGGCAAAAAATAGTAATTATTAAAAATAGCAAAGAAAAATATCCAATTACTAATTTATGCAAAATCTTAAAAATTGCAAGATCAACGTTTTATTATCAATTAAAATCAAACAATCCTAGTTCAAACGATATTATTGATAATGTTATTATCAGGATTTTCTTAAAAAGCCGCAGAAACTATGGGACAAGAAAAATTAAAATTATGTTAAAACAAGAAAATATTATACTATCACGAATAAAAATCAGCAAAATAATGAAAAAATATAATCTAATTTCAAATTATACAAAGCTTAAATATAAACATCAAAGCAATAAAAATGTTACATACAAATATCATAATTTGTTAAATCAAGAGTTTAATAATTATAAACTACATGAAGTTGTTGTCAGTGATTTAACATACGTCCAAGTTAGAAATCAATGATATTATGTTTGTTTTCTAATTGATTTATTTAATCGTGAAATTATTAGTTACGATGTTAGCGCTTATAAAAATGCTGTATTAGTTGAAAATACTTTTAAAAAACTTAATTTTTCTTTAAATAATACTAAAATATTTCATACTGATCAAGGTAGTGAATTTAACAACAATATTATTTACAATCTTTTATCTAAAAACAATATAGCAAAGTCTTATAGTAAACCAGGTTGTCCTTATGATAATGCAGTTGCTGAATCAACGTATAAGATTTTAAAAACGGAATTAATTAAAAATAGAATATTTAAAAGTATTGAACAATTTAAATTAGAATTATTTGACTATGTTAATTGATACAACAATGTTCGAATTCATAGCAAACTAAATTATTTAACACCAATTNAATATAAAAATCTTTACTCTANATAAAATTTGTCCAAAAAACCCTTGCCATTCC
>NZ_JXYY01000101.1:0-1798 GCF_016082235.1 Spiroplasma sp. hyd1 | reverse complement strand
TTTCTTTATAATTTCCTAATAAATTTTGTTTTAATTCCATTTTATAATTTCCTTTCTGAATTAAAAAAATATTTTAAATTATGATACTTAATTGATACTTAATACTTCATATAATCTTATCAAAAAAAGGAGGCTAATTGAAAATGCAAGATTTTACAAAAATTAATAACAAAAAACGAATTACTAGTTATGAACATTTAAATAAAAAATATGATTTAAATTTTAGTGACTATAATTTTGGTTTTGATTGAGAAGTATTTAAAGACTTTGCATCAGATGTATATGCTAGATATTTTACATCTTCTTGTTTTTTTAAATTTATTTCGTCAGGACGGGGAACTAATAAAACATGACTCCACATTGCATATAAACTATTCCTAGCTTGTAATTTCTTAGATTCATCTTCAGTCATTTTAAGACGCTATGCTAATACCCATGACGATACTACTTATGGTGACGCTATCAATGTTTGCAACTATTTATACGATACTTATGGAATTGATTTAGGGCCTGAAAATGAAAGCGGAATTGAGTGACCAAAAAATTTAAAGGAAGGCGGAGAAATTATTTTCCCTAGCGGGGTTAGAATTTGTTTTGCCGGGTATGCAAATGGAAATAAAATTATGGGTAAAGTCGGAAAAGGAACTGGTATTATCTCTGCTTGGACTGATGAGATGATTCACGCCGAGGAAAAAGAAATTTTAACCGACAAAGAACTTGATAAACGTTATAACAATCTTAGAATATCAATGTTTAGATCAAAAAGTTTAAAAGTTTCTTATGAGAAATACATTGATGAAAATGGAGTAGAGCAATATAATCTTGATGTACCAATTCCAATTAAAGAATGAGATTGAACATTTAAAGAATGAGATTATTTAAAACAAGAATATGTAACTATCACTACTTATTTTTATAAAACTTACTCAAATGAATTTACATTTAATCCTTTTGATAAATATCAAATTTTTTATAAAAAATTTGTTACCCCAAATTTACCTTTGAATGATAGAATTAAAAATATACTAAGGGAAAAACATCAAGTATTTTCAGAAAATAAGCAAGCTTTTAATGATTTAGGTGTATTTAATTTACGCTTAACAATGGGCGCTGTTTGAGAACGAATCCCGGCAATTACAAAAAAATTAGTTTTAGCCAATAAACAAGAACGGCCAGATTTGTATGAATTAGAATACTATGGCTTTGAATATAATGATAGTGATCCAAGTATTTATGTTTTACGTAATTATCGCAAATATATTAAAGAATTTAATGTCGAAGATTTTTATGACAAAAAATTAAAACAATATAAATTTGATTTATATTCAATCGGAATTGACTATGCAAATGGCAGTCAAGATCATACAGTATTTTTGTTATCCGGATATAAATTAAATAATGTTGGAAACTATGATAAATATATAATTGAAGAAAAAGTTGAAATACCTGAAGAAAGAATTAATTTATTAACTACTACTGAAAATTTCGGACAGTGAATTATTGATTGTTTTGACAAATTTGATGGATTTGAAAATGCCACTTTTCATTATGATATTAACGGCCATGATTTTATGCAGACCTTACAGACTGAGCTTTATGAATATATTGGATATAAAATTAAAATGTTTAAAGCCAAAAAACATCAAACTTCGTTGAATAAAGAAGCNGGNATAATNAATCGTGTAACATGAATAAGAAAAATGTTTGTNCAAGGCAAAATATATGGCANATTAGATAATTTCCCGTTTTTAGATAAGTGTATTAGTGAATTAAGGTTTAGCGATACAAAAACAAACAT
>NZ_JXYY01000099.1:0-1980 GCF_016082235.1 Spiroplasma sp. hyd1 | reverse complement strand
TATTTGCAATTTTTTAACAAGTAATGCAAGAAGTCTATTATTAAAATTATCATAATCAATAAGTAAAGCGGTTTTATATTTAACTTCTTCCATCAATTATCACCTTCAAATTTATAGTATCATAATATTTTAAAAATCACTTGTCTTTATTAAAGATTTATATTTATAAAGTTGCAAAAAATAACAACAAAACAAGTTAATAATCCTAAAGAAAAAATGAGTCTAAATTAGACCCATTTTTAAATTAAAGCCACAATTGTTGATTAAATTTAAGGTTATTTTTTTACATTGGTGAACCATATGGTTTAAACGCAATATTTCACTTATCAACTGGTCAAGGGGTATAATAAATGTTATTGGTTGTTGAATTAACCCCAAATTGGAACCCTAAATTATAATGGTCTTGATGAAATAAATAAATTCCCCGTTCTGGTAAATTTGGTATATCATGACCCATTACAATGTCTTTGTTACTAAATGTTGATACTCAAAACTTATCAAGATCTGGTAATGTTTGATTTTTAGGATCTTCTTTAAATTTTTTTAATAAAACACTTCATATTTTTTTATAAGTATATGTTTGTGGATTATCAAACATCATTTCATGCAACTTTGGTTCTAACTGAATTCTTCCTTCAGTATAACGCTTGATATCTCACGTAATTTGATAATACTTGTAAAAAGCCGCAATAATCCGCCCAAAATTTTTAATTTTATTAATCATTCCGTCACGAGTAATTCCAATATTAATATAAAAAGGTTTTCCATCATTTAAGACAACCCCAACTAAAGGAATCCCAGCAACTAACACTTTTGCTAAGTTAACCTTAAATTGCCCTAACTGTAATTTTGGACCAGTTGTACTTGTTAAAATGTTTAATTTTTCTCCATAATATGTTAAAAAATTTTCTGGTGTTAATTTATCTGGGGCATAACCAGTATTAACCCAAATATATTTTTCATCTTCTGGTAATGATGGTGTCACCCCATTTGTATCAGGATTAATAATTGAATTTAATAACGCTAAAATTTCTTCATCAGGAGCATAAGTAATACTATCTCGAATATCACCAAGTCCAGAATCTGCTTGTAACGCCGTACTTAATTCATTTTGAACAATTGTATCTAGCATACTATGATCATAAGCATAATTTAAATCAAAATTATCATAAATGTTTCGATAAGCTGAATTTTGATTGACAATAATATCACCACCATTTGTATTAAAAAATTTAACAATTGCTTTTGAAACTGCCCCAGTTACAGCTGTTAGAATTTTTTTCATCCGCACACCATCATTGGTAATTGCATATTGAAAGGTAAAAGGCATACCAGGTTCTAAGGATTTAAATTTAACCTTTAGTTGTAATTTAAAATCCAAGCGAACTCCTTTTAAACCATTCGTGTCAACATTTGTTAATGTTCCTAATTTATTAATATCAATATAGTTTAAAGTAAATTTCATATCACTCTGATCAGTTGCCATTGGGACACTATCTGGATAATAGTTTGAATAGTCATCAGCAATTTTACGATTAAGATTATCAAAAACAGCTAAAAAACCATTCACTAACGCCGATAAAGCTGGTTCCACTTGTTGATCATTACGATCTAATTTTTGAAATGGTTTTGCAGCACTTACCATTGAAAATAAGTTTTCAAATTCCGGGATTGAATAATCATTAATATCGATTAGTGTTTTTTCAGTCGCATATTGCTGAAAACTATCAGCAATATGTTTTGTAATTGTATTTAAAATTTTTAAATCCCCTTGATAATCAAGGCCGCCCCCATCAGCTTGTTCAGGATTACTTTTTATTGTACAGCTAATAATAGTATTAACTGCTGTTGTTGTTAAAGATAAGCCCATTAACAAAGTTAATATTTTTTTCATATTTTATACCCCCACTAGTTTTTCATCAGTTATGAAATTATTATAAGAAAAAATAAAAAAAGGCAAGTTAAAATTAAACAAAAAAA
>NZ_JXYY01000096.1:0-2049 GCF_016082235.1 Spiroplasma sp. hyd1 | reverse complement strand
TTAGTTCCATTTCTAAAATTTCTTTTTTTAAGCGTAAATTTTCATTTTCAAGGGTTAAGTCAGGTTGTGTTTGTATTTCTTTTGCTTTTAATGATTCCAATTCTTTTTTTAATTTTGCAATTTCTGCTTTTTGTTCAGGAATATTTTCTTCATAGTATTTTATTAATTTATGTGTTGTTTTAGATGGTTTATCTATTTTATTTCATTTTGTTTTATTTTCACTTTTTTTTCATATTTCATAATATTCTATTTCTTGTTTATAAAGAATAAATTTATTTTCATGTTCTTTCATTTCTTTTTCTCTGATTTGAATCCGATATTCTAGAAAAGGAATTGCACCTTTTTTATATTCGTCGTATCATTCCCAAGCTTGATCTCATTCATTTTGTTCGGCATTTTTAGGATTTAAATTACCAGCATTATCAAATGGTTTTAATCATGGATATTTAGCAGTTGTAGGAATTTTACGACCAAACTTTTCTAATACTCACATGACATTATTTTTGTCATCATCATTTCTTTTGTCAATACTTAGAGGAATATTGATTGATGATCCCCCCCGAGTGCATGAATAATTGCACTATGAATTTCGCTCAAATGTGCTTTATTTTGCATTTTGGCAACGCGTTCTCAATTGACTTCGCCACCTAATAATCGTCATAATCCCATAATTTATCACTCCTTTACCTAAATTATATCAAATTTATAATTTTTGTCAGGTGTTTTTTATTTATGACTTTTTCTTTTCTGCTTTTTTGGCAGCTTTTTCATCTCATTTTTTCTGTATTGCATTTTGTTTTGTAATATGGCTACCAATATTTTTATTAAGTTTATCTTCTTTTTTATAAACTTTTTTAACTGGTTTATTGTGTTTTGCTTGTTGTTTATTTTGTGGATTAACAAAAACAAAACTATTATTTGGAATGTTTAATTTATCTTTTACTTTATTTACTTTCCCTAGTTTTTTGTTTAAAGATTTTTCTTTTATCTTACCAAAATCTTCTGTATTTCTTTTATTTTCTTGATTTCCTTTGCTGGCCAGTTGTGGGTTAAATCTTTTACCGATTGCTTTGAATGGTGTTGCAACTCCAATTCCAATTTGGCGGAAAAATCCTTTTGTTCCACCACCGCGAGCTGCTCCCACTAGTTTACTTGTTGCTAGGGTTGTGACTCCAAGTCCAAAGCCTGCTAAACCAACAATCCCAGCACGCGAACTCATTCCCTCAGTGGCGTGTCAGAAATGGCGAAAGTCAAGGGGTTTTTCTTGGCGAGATTGACTGCTTGCTGTTTCATTATCCCCTCAATCACCACCAGAACCCATCGCGTTCATGGTTTTATCTGCCATTCCAGAACCACCCATTGCCATTGCTCGTTTGGCTCTTTTGCTTTTGGCAAATCCGAATGCTTTTCCTGCTATTTTTCCAGCACCCATTGCCATCATTCCACCAGCAACAGTTGATTTCATTGAACTCATACCTTCCCGAACACCAGCTGCTTCGCCAATCAGATTGGCAACAACATCCGAAAACGCCATTACTGCCAAGCCACCACCGCACATAAACAGAATAACAAACAATGATTTTCCAATCCCCTCAATGCCTAAACCTGCTAAATTAGTGCTTAAAATTGTTTGAATTGTTGTCATAAAAATAAAATATCCTGTTAAAGTGGCGGTTGATGCTAGAAATTTTGCAATTACCATATCTTTTCAAATAAATGCTCCTTTACCATTGTCAATTGTCATAATAACCATTACTCATGGCGAAATAATAAATAAGAAAAACAATTCGATTATTTTTTGTACCAAAGCAATTCCAATCATAAACATTGCAAACAACATAAATCACACTCCAAAAACTTCGGCAATCATATTAAAATCACCAATATTGTCAGGATAGGAATAATTGTTTGGTATATTATCACCACTACCATCTCAATTGGTATTTCCGATATTGTATAGATAGTTTGCAATATTTCCGTTTTCACCACCAAATCCCGATGTAATCATTTTGGCAATGTTAGCAATTGCAAAATTAGTCAAAAAGAAAA
>NZ_JXYY01000098.1:0-1994 GCF_016082235.1 Spiroplasma sp. hyd1 | reverse complement strand
CATAAAACCGTTGTTGTGACTTTTAAATAAATTCCAAGACATAATTTATTTTATGTCGGGTGGTGATTTGGCAAATCGTTTGTTGTTTGAAAATAATACCAACGGTGGTGTACCAATGTTATTTATTGTGATGTTATCAATTGCGGGAATAATATTGGCGTTGCTATTGGCAGGGCGGATGATTGAAATAATGTTGGCGGATGAAAAACATAGCAAGTTAAAAATAACATTGCGTAATATGATTTTATTGTTTGTAGCAATTCCAACAATACCAGTTATTTTCTATACCTTGAATATTATTGTTAACTTGCTAACACAAGCGATTATGCAAGCAAGCAATTTGAATATGCAAAATATTGGGTTGTTTATATTTAATTCGTCGTTTGATAATGGAATGCACGACTTTGATTATGTGCCAGCGAGTTGAACGTTTGCAGATAGTGGACATTTTAATTATTTGCTGTGTTTGTTTTCTGAGAGCTTTATGATTTACATTTTCTTATTGATTGCCTTGTTTTTATTTTGGCGAACTGCGGAATTATTAATTCTTTATGTTTTATCGCCCGTTGTGATAGTTTCGGCAATTCAAGATGAGGGACGAAGATTTAAAAACTGAAAAGAATTAACGGTTGCTCGTTTTATTAGTTTTAATATGGTTTTCTTGGCGTATAGTTTGTTTTTATGGAGTATGTCAGTGTTCGCGGAAATTGGTAAAGCCATTTCCGACCCAACAACAAGACCAATTTTTACTCTACTAGGTATTTTTGCTTTTGGCATTGTTGTTGTTAAATCACCACAACTCTTATCATCGCTTTTGGGTGGTAATACATCGTTGAGTGATGGGATTGGTAATATAATGGGGTTAAAAGTAGCAACCAATGCCTTTATGACTGATGGGGCGTTGACAGTAAGCGGTGTGAAGGCAAGTTATAGTTTAAGTAAGAAAACTGCTCGTGGAATTGGAACGGTTCGTGCATATCAAACTGGGGCAAAAGAACACGGTTTTAAAAATATTGCCAAGGCACAATTTAAAAACGCATTCACTGGAGATTATAAAAATCAACAGAGCAAAACAAGTGAAAAAATCAATCAGTGGTTCACTGATAAATAATTTTTAAATTATCGTTTGTAACTCATTGAAAGTTATTTTAATGAATAAGATATTAACTCAATGCGTTATAAACGCTTAGAAAGGAAACATAAATTATGGAACCAAAACAAAACGAATGAGTAACAGTTAACATCATAGCACGCAGAAAACTGAAACGCGAAACCGACAAAGCAAATTTATTTTCAATTCCCGAACATAAGGGGTTGTCGGTGTGAATTAGTAAAAAATGTATTCACGGTTCGCGGAGTGGTAAATCATTAGCTGTTGGTATCAAAGCCGATGATGAATATATTATCTGATTGTATGATAATGACGCTAAAATACGTGTAAAAAATGAAATTTGACAAGGACAACATTTAATTAATCTATATCAAAAAGAATGAAACAAAATTCTTGAAGCAATTAAAATCAACCAAGAAGCATTAAACAAAATAGGGGGTGAATAATTATGGATGATAATAAAGCACGTATTATTACAAAACGAGCCAGTAAAATTCGTTTTACGATTTCTAATGCTCTTGGTGGGATTGGTAAGGTTGAAATTGCAATTATTGTAATTGATTTTTTAATTACAGCGTTGATATTTTCTTTTCTATTTAAGTATCAAATAATTGCAAGTGTTCTTATTACAATTTTTATGTGATTAACAAGTTTAATTTTAATGTTTCCAACAAAAAATGGAACTAAACTATACAGTGTTGTTTGAACAGCATTCAAATATATTTTTGTTAAAAAACAAAATAATGACGTTTTAAAAATTAGCCAAATTCAAAAAATAGAAAATAATACTATTAAATTTAAACATAAAACTAGTGTTGTTTATCGTATTGAAGCGGTGGATATTTTATTAGCTAATCAACAAGAGCGAGATACTCCTATCTAC
>NZ_JXYY01000078.1:0-3705 GCF_016082235.1 Spiroplasma sp. hyd1 | reverse complement strand
TATAAAGGAAATATTTTTATTAAAATTTAATTTATTATTTAATAATACTTAAGAGATATAATTAAATTTACTAAAATTAAAACAAAGGAGAAAGAAAAAATGAAAAAAATGATGATGATTTTAACTTCATTAGCATTAACAACACCAATTGCAGGGGCTGTAATTGCTTGTAAAGATGTTAACAAAGGGGGCCAAACTGAAGATGGGTTTCCAACAGTTACTAATATTAAAAGACAATTAAAAAAAGAAGGGTACAATATTGATAATTTAGATGTTGATTTGGCACCAGGAATGAAATCAGTAATAATCCGTTTTATGCCAGAGGCACCAAACCGACCATTTTCAACAAAAGAAATGGCTTTAACATGACCAACAACTGACATTAATAAAATTATTACCGTTACATCAATGCCATATGATAAAGGAATGGGGAGCCCCTTAGCAGCACAAACTGTATTAGATGCTGTTAATGGCTTAAATGGGACGAAATTTACTCTTGCTGATGTTGACGTTGATGTTGATCAAATAACTCATAATTCAACAATTACTCCAAAAGCGGGGGGAAATTTTACTGGGGCACCAATCACAATTGTTAATGAACCAATCACTTTTCCTGAAGCCTTTCCGCTAACAAATATTGGTGATATCTATATTGATGAAACATTATGAAATAATTATAAAGATAAGCAGGAGAATAACAAAACAGCGTTAACGGCTGCTATTATGGAGTTTGTTGGCGATCGCAATCGTTTTGCAGCTTTATATAAAAAGACAATGTTGGAGGTAATGATGAATGCCATGATAAACGATGATGTTACCTTAACAATTGATACAAATACTGGTGTGGGAAATCTAAAGATTGAAGCAAGTGCGGTTGGAGTTATTAATAAATCAGTTTTAACAGCTAACTTTACCATTCATTCAACGCCACGAAAATTTTTAAATGATAAGAATGCAAAGCCAACATCGGGTAGCACAATTAATGTATCATTAGATAAAACTTATACTGAAGCAACAGTTGATATGTTACGTTATGATCTTGTGACAAAGTTATTAGGACAAGAATTTGCTGATCAATATAAAGATATTTGGTATGATGAAATTTGAGTAGTCTTTAAAGCAGACAATTCAGGAGCAACGGTTAATGCTAAACCAGGGTCAAAAATTTTAGCAGCATCTGATGCTTTAGCATCATTAATGACAAATATTCCATCGTATACTTTAAATGTAACTTTTGCTTAAAAGAAAAAAGAAACTCATTAACTTATGAGTTTCTTTTTTTGTTATGACAGTTTATAATTAAAAAGACATATTAATGATCGTTTATAAAATTAAGGGGGAGCAGTATGACAACAATTTCATATGTTTTATTAGGTATTATTTTAGGTATTTTAGTTATTTTTTTAGGAATTTATTTATTTAAATCAAATAAAAAAACAATGGCCAATAATGATTCAGCATTATTACAAAAAGATATTCAAGCATCAAAAGAAATTTTAGAAAAACAAGTAACAATGTTACAAGGGCAACTTACAGAACAAAAACAAGAATTATTAAAATTAATTAGTGAGTTTCAGCGTTCTTCGATAACTAATGATAATGAGTTTAATCGAAATCTTACAAGCTTATATGAGGGTTTAAATAGTTTTAAAAACAATTTATCAAAGCAAGACAGCGATTTAAAAAATAACTTAAATCAACAGGGGCAGTCTATTTCAAAATCATTTAGTGATGTTTTATCAAATTTAAATGTTTTAAAAGAATCATCAGTAACTTTAAAAGAAGTCGAAGAAAAAGTTAAAGCATTAAATGATATTTTTTTAAATAATAAAAAACGAGGTAATTTAGGAGAATATTTGTTAGAAAAAGTATTGAGTGATATGTATGGGGAAGGACATCAAGGATGAGAACGCCAGTATCGCTTACCAACCGGAACCCTAGTTGATGCGTTAGTTAAAACTGGCGGAGCGAAGGAAAACATTGCGATTGATGCTAAGTTTCCGTTAACAAATTATAATAAATATTTAGAAACTAGTGAAAAAGCAATTAAAGATAAATTTTTAAACTTATTTAAACAAGATTTAAAAGATCGCATCAATGAAGTTGCAAAATATATTAACTTAGAAAATGAAATTTCAAGTGCAATTATGTTTGTTCCCTCAGAAGATTTATTTGCTTTTATTTATGGTCAATTCCCTGAGGATGTTATTACTTTTGCTTTTCGAAAGAAAGTGTGAGTTACTTCACCAACAACTTTGTCTGCTATTTTATTTGTGTTAGAAAAACATATGCGTGAAGTTGCTTTTAATAAAAACTTAGAAGTTATTAAAAATAATTTATTGCGAATAAAAAGTGAATTCGACCGTTGAGTTGAACGATGAGAAGAATTTACGAAAAACTTTACAAAATTAAATGGCAATATTGACCAATTAAATACCACACACCATAAAATTCATAGTCAATATAATAAAATTTTAAATGATCAACAATTAGAACAACCTCTTGATGAAGTCTAAAACAAAGAGGAAAAGGAAAAACCATGTATCCAAAACTAATATGAAATTTACCCCGTATTAAAACAAATTGCCAAATAATGGTGCAAGAATGTACAACTAGAAACTTAGACCTTGTCGGGGTTGTTAAATTGGGGGCCGGCCAAGAAAAAATTGTCTCAACATTAATAGAAAGCGGAATTAAAACAATTGCTGATTCCCGCATTTTAAACTTGCAACAATTTGTCCATTTTCCAGTTAGAAAAATGTTATTACGATTACCAATGTTAAGTGAAGTTACAATGGTTGTTAATAATGCTGATTGTGTTTTGGTATCTGAACTTGCAACAATTAAGGCTTTAAATCAAGCGGCACAAATTATTAATAAAAAATTTGAAATAATTTTAATGATTGAAACTGGTGATATTCGCGAGGGATTATGAGATGAGGCATTAATTTTTCAAACAGTTAAAGCGGTATTATCGCTATCGCATATTAAGTTAACTGGTTTAGGAACTAATTTTGCTTGTTTTGGTGCAACAGTTCCCACTGTTAAAAAATTAAATCAATTAGCAAACTTAAAACAACAATTAGAACAACATTTTAATATTATGTTGCCAATTATTAGTTGTGGTAATTCAAGTCATATTACAATTTGAGATAACCCACAATTAGACCGAGCAATTAATCAAATTCGGAGTGGGACAGCTTTATTAATGGGTTTAGGTTTAAATGATGAACCAATTCCTTTTTTACAACAAGATAATTTATGATTAGAAGCTGAGATTATTGAATTGCAAACAAAGCCAAGTGCATCAATTGGAGCACGAGGATTAGATGCTTTTGGCCGGGTAAAAGAATTTGATGATGTTGGCAATCGGGTAAAAGCAATAATTGCCTTAGGACGACAAGATTGTCCTTTCGAGGAATTAACACCTTTTGAAAAAGGAATTACTATTTTAGGACAATCAAGTGACCATACAATCTTAGATGTTGCTGATTATCAGGAACAATTAGCAGTTGGTAGCATTATTAAATTTAAAACAACATATTTAGCAAACTTAATGTTAGGAACTAGTTGTTATGTTCAAAAAGAATTTTTAGAATAACAATAGTTTGGTTAACTACTCTTACTTGGCTATGGTAAAATAATATTACTAAATCAAAAAAGGTTTAGGTTATTTTTATGGTATAAATAAATTTTTAAAAAATA
>NZ_JXYY01000007.1:0-35204 GCF_016082235.1 Spiroplasma sp. hyd1 | reverse complement strand
TTAAAATAAGAAATAAAGGAGTAAGAAGATGATTTATACATTAACGTTAAACCCAGCAATTGATCAAATTATTGAAGTTCCTAATTTTCAGTTAGGCGAAACAAATAAAGCAGTTGGGGAATATGATGTCATTGGTGGTAAAGGAATTAATGTTGCTGTTATGTTACAACACTTAGGTTATCCAACAACGGCGTTAGGATTTTTGGGTCGTGATAACAAGGAAATGTTTGAACATTATTTAACAGAGCAACAAGTGCCGGCTTATTTTCATGAAGTTAGTGGTAAAACCCGTACGAATATGAAAATTAAAAGTTTAGAAACTAAGCAAGAAACAGAATTAAATGGGGTTGCTTTTGCAATAACAGATGCCGATGTTACCACAATTTTAACCTTAATTAAAGCAAAAGTAACAAAAAATGATTGTTTAATTATTTCTGGTTCATTACCACAGCATTGTGATCATAATCTTTATCAAATCATTAGTACTTATTGTTATGACCATCAAATCTCATTTGTTGTTGATGCAACAAAAGATGCATTATTATCAACTTTAGCAACAAAACCATTTTTAATTAAACCAAATTTAGCGGAATTAAATGAATTGTTTGGAACAAATTACGACTTTAAGCAAGTAACAGCAATTGTTGCACTAGGCCAAAAGCTTCGTGCGCAAGGTGCGCAAAATGTTTTAATTAGTAGTGGCAAAGATGGGAGTATTTTAATAACAAAACATGATGTTTACTTAGCAAATACAGCAACAGGACAGTTAGTTAATTCAGTTGGAGCTGGTGATTCAATGGTTGCTGGTTTTGTTGGTACTTATTTAGCAACAAAGGATTATCAAGCGGCATTGTTAATGGGAATTTGTGCGGGTTCAGCAACTGCTTTTAGTCCGGGGATTGCTTCTCGTGAATTGGTTGAAAGTTTAAAACCACAAATTACAATTACAATTTTTAAATAAAAAAAATGATATTTTTTAAAATATCATTTTTTTTATTTTATGTATATATCGCTATGACTATGTTACGTTACTTATTGTACTTACAATTCTATCAATCAGTGTACCAAAAAATTGGCAGACAGTTTGGGAAAAACTATTTTTCCCATCTTAATTATATTGTCTTTTTTTGTGATAGGCAATTATTTAATTATTTTTTTATAAAAGTGGTAAAGTTTGGTAAATTGCTATTTTTTTCTTTATAAATTATAAATTGTCCTAAAAATAAGCTTCGCTAAGATTTAATGGTAGAATAAAAAAGAGTTTAATTACAATTGTTAAAGGAAAAAATTATGGCAGAAGTTATTTTAGAAGTAAAGGCGGTCAGTAAAAAATATCATCAAAAATATGTTTTAAAAGATATTAATTTTACAATTCACCAACATGAAAAAATTGGCTTAATTGGTGCTAATGGAAGTGGAAAAACAACCTTAAGTGAGATTATCGCTGGGGTAAGAAAACCTAGTAGTGGTGAAATTATTTATCATCAAGAGGTAACAATTGGAATCCAATTTCAAAACTCACAGTATCCGCCGAGGTTAACACAATTGGATATGATTAAATATTACTGTGATACTTTTAAATTAAATCTAACCGCCAGTGAAATTAAAGAGCTATTAAAAACTTATCAATTAACAACTGTAATGAAAAAGAATATTGCTAAATTATCGGGTGGTCAACAACAACGATTAAATATTTTATTATCCGTTATTCACCAACCCCAATTAGTAATTTTAGATGAAGTTTCAACGGGGTTAGATATTGCCGTTAAAGAAGTTATTTTTTAGTTTTTAGAACAAAACATTATTACTAACCAGTGAGCAATGGTTTTAGTTTCACATAATATGGAAGAAATTGAATGGTTTTGTGATCGCATCATTTATTTAGCTGCTGGTGAAATTAAAGCCGATTTACCAGTTACAAAAGTTGTTAAACAATATGGCAGTGTTTTTAATTATACAAAAGAAATGTTTGAAATTGAGCAAAATAAAAACTCTTTAAATTAAGAGTTTTTATTTTTTTATTGCGCCTTTGTTGTACTCCTCAGTAATTGCGTTTGCCGCCTTGATTTTTTCTTCTAAATTTGGATGAATTTTTAATAAGCTTCGAAAAATAATATCCGAGATTAAAATTTGCACAATTTTAGAAGATAAAGCGGGAAAACGCTCATTTTCTTTGGTATGAACTTCAAAGAGAATTTTATGTTTAATTTTATACAATTGGTCAGCATTAGGATTGTTAGTAATAAGTGCTACATTAATCCCAAGTTTATTTGCTAAATTAATAACATTAATAATTTCGTTGGTTTTTCCTGATTTACTAAAAATGATAATTAAATCATCCTCATCGACGTTTTGCATTGTCACCATTAAAGAATGAATATTTTCTGTTGTAAAACAGTTGTATCCAATCATATTTAAGTTACTATGTAAAACACGACAGGCGAGGAAGGAACTGCCAATACCAAAAGCAAAAATTCGCTTTTTGATAACAATATCATTGATTAGACGATCTAAAGCGTCTAAGTCAATATTGTCGATTGTTTCATGAATACTATAAGAATAATAGACACGCATATTGTTAGCAATATCTTTTAAATTCATGGTTTCATTAGTTTCATAATTTTTGTTTAAAAAATTTAATCGTTCATAAATATGCATTTGCAATTCTTTGATATTTCTAAAACCTAAATGTTTTGCCATCCGTGTAATAGTTGATTCACTAACATAATAAGCCTTGGCTAATTCAGAGATGGTTTTACTAGTAAACAATAAAGGATTTTTAATAATTTGTTCAATTACTGATAGTTCAGTATCGGTTAAGTTAGTTTTATCATATGTTAATAAGGATAACATAGAAACTCCTTTCTTTATGATTGCCATGAAAATTATTTTCATAATATCAACTATTTCTATTTTACAACATATTAGATAAATTATAAAGTAGAAAATGATTTGCAAGTTTAATTAAAATATATAAATTATAAATTTTTAAAGAAAAATATTCTATAATAAAAATATAAAATAATAAAAATTCTATGGACAAGTCTGGTTATGATAAAATTATTTTAGTAGAAAAGAGTAACATATCCAAAATGATTTTAAGTTTATCACCACAGAATATTACATATTTGGCAATTGTACTTTTTGGTATGATTATTGGAACAATATTATTAATTGTTTGAATTATCCAAAAAAGGCGATTAGCAAATAGTGGCGATTATTATGCTAAAAATAATACAAAATTAGATTTGTGGACTTATATTAAGCGGAATATTGCTTTATACGGAGCATTTTTTTGCTATGTTATTGGAATATCAGGCTTTTTCTTATTAGTTTTATAGAAAGTAATATTATTTTAGAAATTATTTTAAAAGGAGAAAGTTAAAAATGAGTGAACAAGCAAAACTTAAGCCATTTGTCTCACGAGCATGATGAAAACAGTCAAATCAGAGGACAATGGCAACGCTGAGCAAATTAAGTAAAGCGTTCTTGTTACCGATTGCATTGTTACCGATTGCCGGAATTTTCTTAGGAGTTGGAGCAACAATTTCATCAAAAGTTGACCCCGCTTCAGCAGCATGATATTTTGGTAATTTTTTAAATAAAATGGGGGATATTGCTTTTGGTAATTTACCAGTTTTATTCTGTATTTCAGTGGCAATGGCTTATACAGAAGATGCCGGGGTTGCAGCTTTAACATCGGTTGTTGGGTTTTTAGTTTTTAATGCCATTCAGTTGTCATTATTAAACGAAGCATTTGCCCACATTCAATATGTTGTTGATATTGAGGGGGTTGCTAATCCAATTAAAGGATTAACGGTTGATGGTTTAAAATCAGCCAGTCCAACCTTATTGACGGCTGATGAGTTATTAAATTATATGCGTAATAGTGAGATTTATCAACGATTATTTGATAATCCAAATGCAAAAATTGTGATTGTTAGCTCAGCACGAGTAAGTGATCAGTTTAATTTGTTATTTTATACTGGTCAAACTTGAGCGGTACAAAGTAAATTATTAACTACTAATTTAGGGGTTAATTCATTAAACACCGGTGTTTTTGGTGGGATTTTTGTGGGGGCGATTGCAGCATTTGCCTTTAATCGTTTTCATAAAACACAATTACCTTCAGCACTTAGTTTTTTTAGTGGAACTAAATTAGTGCCAATTATTATGTTTTTAGCGGTAATTCCGTTAGCATTTATTTTTATGATTATTTGACCTTTAATTGGAACAGGGTTAGCTTGATTTGGAAATAACTCCGGAAAATTACCTGTTGGGTTAGATTCGTTAATTTTTGAAATTTTTGAACGTTCATTAGTACCATTTGGTCTACACCACGTTTTTTATTCACCATTATGGTGAACACAAGCGGGGGGGAGTATGGCTGATTTAATTGCTAATGTTTTGAAAGACCCGTTAAGTTATATGGCTTTCTTAAAAGATCTACAAGCTGCTGGTTATATTGATGCTAGTGTTGATGTGGCAAAAATTAGTGCTGCTGATGCAATCGTTGCTGTTAACAGTTGAGTATCATCATTAAATGCTTCAACAATTTCAGCAGTTGGAGATCAAACGATTATGTATAAAATTATTGCTGATCCAAAGATTACCTTTACAATGGTAGAACATATGGGCTTAAATCTTGGCCGATTCCAATCTGGAAAATTCCCATTTATGATGTTTGGATTACCAGCTGCCGCGGCGGCAATGTGGTTTAGTGTTCCAAAACAAAATCGTAAACAAGTGATGGGGATTTACTTTTCAGCAGCCTTTACTTGTTTCTTAACAGGAATTACAGAACCAATTGAATTTACCTTCTTATTTGTTGCACCGTGATTATTCTATGGGGTTCATATGCCATTATGTGCAATTTCATTTATGTTAATGGGATTATTACATGTTCATACTTCGATGACGGTGTCAGGAGGATTTATTGACTTTATTGTCTTTGGAATCATTCCATTTGTTGGTGGTAAAGGAACAAACTTCTACTGAATTTTAGTTGTTGGAATCCCATATATTGCAATTTACTTTGCGGCCTTTTACTTCTGTATTAAATACGGAAAAGTTGGCATTCCTGGTCGTGATGGTAGTGCAAAACTATACACAAAAGCTGATTTTAAGGCAAAACAAGGTGGTAGTGAAGCTAGTGCTGTGCCAGCGAAAGGCGATGCGGCCAAACGTGAAAAAGCCCGCAAAATTATTGAATTTTTAGGTGGACCAAATAATATTACTGCTGTTGATTCATGTGCGTCACGCTTACGAGTGACAGTTGTTGATAGTAGCGTTGTTGATCAGAACGGGATTAAATCCTTAGGGGGAAGTACCGGGATGATTGTTCGTGGTAAGTCAGTGCAAATTGTCTATGGTGGTGAACAAGAAGTTATTAAACCATATATGCGCGAATTATTAGCGGCAATGCGAAAGGAACAAGCAGCAGCAATTCCAAATGGACAAAGTCCAAAAACTAAATAAATTTTAAAAAACATTAATAATTTTAATTAATGTTTTTTTTGTCTATTTTATCAAATCCAATTTTATGATAAAATTATATTATATAAAAGTGGAGTGGAACATAATGACATCAATTTTTGAATATCCAAAACAGGAACTACAATCAGATTTAGTGGCTCATGGTTTTAAAAAATATTTAGCAGAGCAAATCTTTGATTGAATATATGTTAAAAACATATATTCTTTTGATGAAATGACAAATATTTCAAAGCCAGATCGCATCAAATTACAAGAACATTATACAATTGAACCGTTAAAAATTGCGGTGCAGCAGCAATCAAAAGATGGCACCGTTAAATTTTTATTTGAATTAGCGGATGGTTATAAAATTGAAACGGTATTAATGCCACAAAGTTATGGTAATTCGGTTTGTGTTACCACCCAAGTTGGCTGTAATATGGCCTGTACCTTTTGTGCTTCAGGCTTATTAAAAAAACCCGAAATTTATCAACAGCGGAAATTGTTCAACAAGTAATGATGGTTAATCGTTATTTAGCAACAACAGGAGAACGTGTTAGTCACATTGTTGTAATGGGGATTGGTGAGCCATTAGATAACTTTGAAAATGTTATTAATTTCGTTAACATTATTAATGATTCAAAAGGTTATCAAATTGGGGTGCGTCATATTACAATTTCAACTTGTGGTTTAATTCCGAAAATTAGACAATTTGCTGATTTAAAAACACAAGTAAACTTAGCAATTTCATTACATGCGCCAAATAATACAATTCGAAATCAATTGATGCCAATTAATAAAGCATATCCGGTTGAAAAATTAATGGATGTTGTTCGATATTATATTGAACAAACTAATCGTCGGGTTACATTTGAATATATTTTAATTGAAGATGTTAATGATAGTCGTGAAACAGCCTTAGAATTAGCAAAATTAATTCGGGGAATGAATGCTTATGTTAATTTAATTCCCTACAATACTGTTGCTGAAAATGGTTATCAACGGAGTACTAAAATTAACCAGTTTTTTGAAACATTACAACAGCAAAAAATTAATTGTATTGTTCGTCGTGAATTTGGGCACGATATTGATGCTGCTTGTGGGCAGTTACGTGCCAAAAATGAAGGGATTATTAGAAAATAATTATGCAAATACGCTTTGGATACAAGACAGATATTGGGGCTTACCGGAGTAGTAATCAAGACTACTTTGATTTTGCAAACAACAGCTTTAATAATTATATTGCGATTGTTTGCGATGGAATGGGAGGTCATCAACACGGAGAAGTGGCTAGTAAAATGGCTGTTGATAGTTTAGTTGCTCATTTTAAACGAACAAATTTTAATAATTTAACAGATGAAGAAATTAATAAATGATTTCGCCAAACAATCTTATCAATTCAAGAAGAAATGGTTGCTTATGCTCAAATTTATCCTGATACAAGTGATATGGGGACAACTGTTGTAGCAGCTCTTATTGCAAATGAAAAAGTATATGTTATTAACATTGGTGATTCCCGGTTGTATAAATTACATTATGATAAAATTTATCAAATTACAACAGATCAAAATATGGAAAATTCAACGGAATATCGTGAAAAGCAAGAACTAGAGTTTCAAGGACAATATAAAAAACAGTATAACATGCATACTTTTTGAAAAGTTTTAACAAGTGCTTTAGGACCAACAAAAACCTTAAAGATTGATACATATGTTATTGAAGATATTAAAGGACAGTATTTATTAACAACAGATGGGATTCATGATTATGTTGATGAAAGTGATATTATTGATAGTTTAAAATCAGCAAATAAATTAAATGATAAAGTTAAAATTTTAATTGACCGCGCCTTAGAAAATTTATCAACGGATAATTTAACTGGGATTATTTTTGAAATAACAGATTAAACTCTGTTATTTTTTTCTTCTGTTCGTTTTTATGTTATTATGTTTACAAGTTGAAGATAATTCAAAATAAGGGTGCGGAAGATGGAACAAATTACAGTTGGAACTATGTTATATAATCGTTATCAGATTTTAGCTAAAATTGCCGACGGGGGAATGGCTGAAGTTTTTGAAGGATATGATACGTTATTAAAACGATATGTTGCAATTAAAATTATGACTTTATCGTTATCAAAAAATAAGGAAGCTGTTGATCGTTTTAATAAGGAATATAATTCTATTGCTCAATTTTCACATAAAAATGTTGTTAAGGTTTATGGGTCTTTTGAAGCTTATGATCGTAATTGTTTAGTGTTAGAACTAGTAAAAGGTTATACTTTAAAAGATCGGTTGTTAACGCTAGGACCTTGTACTGTGAAAGAGCTGTTATATTTTTTTGATGAAATTAATTTAGCAATTACTGAAGCGCACCAAAATGATATTATTCACCGTGATATTAAACCAGAAAACATCTTAATTTCATATGATGGCAAAATTAAAGTTTCTGATTTTGGGGTGGCAATTTTAGAAAACAGTGAAGATTTAGAATCAGGTAAAATTATTGGAACATCAAAATATATGGCTCCCGAAATTGTCCAGTCTAGACCAGCGAGCCGGCGAAGCGATATTTATGCGTTAGGAATTATGTTGTATGAATTAGCAGTTGGAATGGCCCCCTTTGTTGGTAAAAACCCAACTTTTGTGGCAGTTAAACATGTCAAAGAATTACCATTACGTCCTCGGTTGATTAACCCCGCGTTACCACAAAGTTTAGAAAATGTAATTTTAAAGGCAATTGCTAAAGACCCGACCGAACGGTTTCAAACGGTTGCTGAATTTAACGCTAGTTTGCAAGCTGTTGAAAATTCTGAGCATCAATATGATAAACCATTAAAATTACGTAATTACCTTGAAGTTAAAGGTAAACGTGGGAAAGTTCATAATCGTTATTATTCTTATCCGTGGTTTTTACAAATTAAAGTTGTTTTTTGATTAATTTTTCTAATTGTTGCTTTTTTAACAGCAATGATATGCCTTTGCTTGTTATTACCGAGGTAAAATTATATGCATCAAACAGGAATGATTGTTCAAATTATTAGTGAGTTCTGTTATGTTAAAAATAATAAGGATCACCAAATTTATGTTTGTAAAGCAAAAGGAATTTTTCGGCACCAAGAAATTAAACCGGTTGTTGGTGACTATGTTCAGTTTGAAAAACAAGATGACAAGCAAGGAATTATTTATCAAATTGCGCCGCGTAAAAATGAGTTATACCGCCCACGAATTGCCAATGTTGATCAAGTTATTATTATTACAGCAATGGTTGAACCAACCTTTAATTCATATTTATTAAATAAATATTTAGCGTTTATTGAATATAAAGAGATAAAACCAGTGATTGTTTTTACAAAAAAAGACTTAATAACAACTGATGAGCTTTATCAAAAATATTTTAATTGGTATTCCCAGTTAGGCTATGAAGTTTATTTTATTAGTAATAAAATTGATGATAAAGCAACTTGACAACAATTTGAACAAATTTTTCAAAATAAAATTTCGGTTTTTACTGGTCAAACAGGGAGTGGTAAATCATCAACATTAAATACATTATTACAAGATGAGGTTATTAAAACCCAAGAAATTTCAAAAGCATTAGGGCGAGGAAAACATACAACAACAACGAGTGCTTTATATGAATTGTTAGATGGAATGATTGCTGATACGCCTGGTTTTTCAACTTTTGATTTAAGAGATTATCAAAAAGCATCATTAGCAAGAGCATATAATCTTTTTGCCCAGTATGCCAATGAATGCAAGTTTCGAACTTGTTTGCACTTACATGAACCACATTGTAAAATAAAAGCATTAGTCCAAGATAAAGTAATTCCACTCTTTTTTTACAATGATTATGTGCGAATTATGCAAGAACAATAGAAAGAGGTTATAATGAAAAAATATTTTGTTGCTCCGAGTGTTTTAAGTGCTAATTATTTAGCTTTAAAAGATGATTTAACAGCCATTACAAGAGCGGGAGCGGAATGAATTCATTTTGATGTAATGGATGGGGATTTTGTTCCGAACCTAACGTTTGGACCAAAAATTTTAGCAGATATTAGAAGTGAAAGTAATTTACATCTTGACTGTCATTTAATGGTTAAGATTAAAAATAGGAGTGTTGAAAGTTATTTAGTTCCCTTTGTTAAAGCTGGGGCTTCATCAATCACCTTACATTATGAAGCTTTGACCCCAGAACAACTAACAGAATTTTTAGCATTACGAACAAAATTGAAAATAAAAATAGGATTAGCGCTTAAGCCAGCAACACCATTAATAGTAGTTTTACCATATCTTGCGCAATTAGATTTAGTATTAATTATGACTGTTGAACCTGGTTTTGGGGGGCAAAAGTTTCTTCCTGCGGCAGCAAAGAAAATTAAAGAGTTACGAGGATATCTTGATCAGCATCAGTATCCAACTTTAATTGAAGTTGATGGGGGGATTAATGAACAAACAGGATTAATTTGTAAGAACTATGGGGTTGATGTCTTAGTAGCGGGAAGTTATTTATTTGACCACCCTGATTTAGCGGAACGTTTACAAGGATTATTAGCTAATGAAACCAACTAAAGTGTTAATTGTTTGTTCAGAAACGAACTTAGATTTAAACCAATACCACGATTATTACAAAATTGGCGTTGAACGGGGATGCTTAGATTTAATTAGAACTTTTAATCAGATTGATTTAGTGTGTTGTGATCAAGACAGTTTACAAGATGATGAATTAGCACTTATTACTAGCAAGGCCAAAGTAGTGTTAGAAATTTCGCAAGTTAAAGATTATATTGATGGTGAAATTGCGATTCAAGAAGCATTAAAGCTCCAACCAATTGAAATTATTTTAATTGCCCAAGGTCATCGTTTTGATATGCAATTAAGTTGTCTTAACTTTATTTATCGTTATAATGTTATTTTTATTAATGATCATACTTATGCTTATTTATTGCAACCGGGAATGAATGAGGTTATTAGAAAACCAGAATATCGTTATTTTTCATTATTTGCGTTACAAACAGCGACGGTAACAATTACTAATTTAAAATATAATGTTGAGGATTTACCATTAGTTGGCTTATCTGCTAATGCAATTAGCAATGAATTTGTTAGTGCCACTGGTAATGTTAATGTTTTATCCGGACAAGTTGTTGCAATTTATAGTAAATAAAAAATCGGTAAATATTACCGATTATTTTTTTGTTTTAAAATTGGTACCCATGATCGGGCTTGAACCGATACGAATTTCTTCGGTAGATTTTGAGTCTACTGCGTCTGCCAATTCCGCCACATGGGCATTTAGATACCAGTTTAATTTTATCGTATTTTATAAAAAAAGTAAGGATAAATTTTAAAATTTATCCTTACTTTTTTTCATTATTTTTCAAATATTTCCTGGTTTTTGTTATTGTGCAATTTGCCCTTTGCGTTTTAATGTTTTTAAAGTTCTTGTTGCTACTCGTAATGTTTTAACTTTACCATCAACAACAATGCGAACTTTTTGTAAATTAACATTTCATTTACGACGAGTTGCATTTAACGCATGTGAACGCTTATTACCTGATAAAGCACCTTTGCCAGTAATTTCACATTTTCTTGCCATGATTTCACTCCTTTATATCTACATACTATAAAATAATAGCGAATTTTAACTTTAAAAGCAAGAAAAAAATGATTTTTTATTAATTTTTTATATTTTAGATTTTTTAAATTAAACCCAAAAATATTTGGTATTTTTCTTGTTATAATACTAGTAGATATCAAACGTAACTATGAATTGAAACTATAATAACAAATCAAAATCAAAATTAAAATCTGAGGTGATATAGATGAAAAAAACTAGTGTTTTTTTAGCGCTGGGTAGTATCTTATTAATTATTATTGGGATTAGTATGTTTGTTACAGAAGAAGGATTGTTTGCAACATCAGTCTTTTTTCTCCTTGGTGGTGTTACTGGTATTGTTGTTTTTTGGTTTATCTTTTATTTTGGTTGAAGTGAACCTAAAAATACTAGTTCGCGTGATTCAAAGCAAATTATTATTACTAAGAAAAAATTGCTAAATCAAGAACTTCAAAATAAAAATTATTATTGAGAAATAGCAGATAAACTAAATGCTTTTTGTATTTATACAATTTATTATTTTTAAAAAAATATCGATAAAATTGAAGAACAATTAATTCAACGAGCAAGTAAAATGAACAATTTTAATCCTAGTAAAGAAGAACAAAAATCTTGAAAATTTAATTTATTAATTATTCAAAATTTATTACTAGATAGTAAATTGCCCGATGATGTGTTAATTGTTTTTGAATGAATTCAAAAAAATCAAACTCGAATTGATATTACTTTATTGGGTGTTGATAAAAATAGCAAACGAAATATTATGACAATTGAAATAAAAAATTGATCAGCTCGTTCAACAGCATGGAATATTTATTGAGAAAAAGATCAAAATTGTAATCGCAACCCTCATCCTTACCATAAAGCAGAAAAACAATATCTTGCAATTAACGAGCTTTTACGGCAAAGAGGGTTAGATAGTATTATTAATTTAAAATCATGTGCATATTTACCGTTATACGATTATCCAAGAAAGCATCAGCGTCCTTTTAATAAAAATGATGAGTTAATTTTTAATGCGGAAATTATTAATAAACTTAATAAAAATGAAGGGATTTATCAGGATATTAAATTAATCTTACAAAATAATCGCAATGCCTTAATTGATAAAATTCAGACTATGTTTGAAAATGGTCAAGGTAAGATGGTTGTGAAATTACTGGTAGATTAAAAATTAACTATTTTTGGAAAGGATTATATGTAGTTAATGCATTAAAAGCATTAATTTAAACAAACATTTGTAATAATAATTATATTACAGCGGTATTAAATAAAATAATAATTTATTTAAATTAATGGCAGTCTTTATTGTTGCTAAAAAGTGTTTAGAAAGGATTAAGGTTGGAATATATAAAATCTATTTCATAAGGAGGGATAATTATGAAAAGTAAAGGAATTAAAATTAAAGATTTTCTATATTTATTATTAGCAGAAAATTATAAAATTCAAAGAAATTTACAAATTGAAAATAAAGATGTTTTTGGAATGACAAATTTACAAATTCAAAAATTAACATATGTTTATTCAAGGTTTATTTATGGCTAAATTTCAGGAAAAAATAATAGATGAAAAATTTAAAGCATGAAAATATGGCTCCGTTTTAGAAGAAATGTATTATTTCTTAAAAGAATACGGAAAGTCATATGTTGGAAAAGATAATTTTAAGGATTTTACAACAGAAAAAATTGCTGAAATTGAAAAAAGTTTTACTAAAGAGCAATTAAAATTTATTGAAAAAGTTTTTATATATTTTAATAAATATAGTGCGCTTGAATTAGTAACAATCTCGCATGTTGAAGGTCCGTGAAAAGAAACTAATTATGGTGAAGAAATTAGTGATGATGCAATATTAAGTTATTTTCACGAAAAACTAAAACAAATTGAACAGTTAATTTAATAAATAACGAAGCCAGGATGTTATGGTCAATAAAATAGATGAATTAGATAAAAAGGTTTTTTTCAATTTTACATATATTAATAAATCAAAAAAGTAAATGATGATTTTCTAAATGAAATTAAAAAAATTTGTAATTATTCTATACGAAGTTTAAAACAAGGTTCAAGACAAACTTGTTATTATTCAACTATTCAAACTAATAATTGTGGGTTGCCGAAAACCCTACCATTGGAATTAATAGAGTATGTTAAAATTCATTTTAATAAAACAATTTCACAAAATATTAAAAAATATGATTATTTTAGGGTGGGGGGAAAACAACGAATATATGGTATCTTAGTTAAAAATGTTTTTTTTGCTATAATTTTTGATTTTAATAAGACTTATCAGAAGTAAAAGAAGTAGTTAAATTTGTTATTTTACGACAATTATCTCTTTTTAAGATGATTTTTAGTCTAAATATCATCGATCTATGAATCTTTTATTTTTGGATTATTGTGGCTGATAAGGTGCTAATTAGCCTTATTTTGTAGTAAAATTATACTATGTGGGAGAAAATCTTATAATTGAGATGACAGTAAAAAAATCAAGTGACCAAGGCAAGGTAGCAATCATTATTCGTTTACACAAACTTTATCATTTGAAAATACAATTGGTGGCAAACGCGATCAAAAAGCGTTAAACCATAGTATTGCTCATTCAATAGCTTCTTTAAGAGTACAAAATGGTTTTTCTTGAGAGGATGTTAATGAATGTATCAAAATTAAAGATCTTTCAGCAAAACAAAGCATTGATACAAAAGACTTTGTGTTAAAAAACAAAGAATTAATATTAGCAGAGGAAAAAACATTAGACGGCCTTGTTAGTGCTAGTCATATGTTGACTAATTTAGATGATTTTTTTAAATAATAGTAGAGAAAGAAAACGAAAATTAATAATTTTAATTAAGAAAATATAATAAATTTATTGCTTTATTGTATTTTCTCGCTATAATTATTAATGTTAAGTTTAGTGGTGATTTTTATGATTGAAAAAGTTAATGTAACTGAAATAGCAGCTTTAGTTCATGCCGCAGTGACGACCGTTCCTGGTGTTGCTGGTTTTGCTAAGGCTAATGAAGCAGAAAGTAGCGAAGAAAATGTTACAATGCTACTTAAAGATTACTCACAATCAATTAAATTGAGACAAGATGGTCGTAATTTTTATATTGATATTTTTCTAATCTTACTTGAAGGAGTAAATATTAAAGATATTGCTCGAGAAATACAAATTAGAATTAAGTATGAATTAGAAAGATTGGATGTTTACTCAAAAGATATTCTGATTTACGTTAATGTAAATATTCAAGATTTATTAATTTAACAAATTTATTAACAACGAGATATTAGCACAATGCAAGATTTACAATTATATCACTTAAGAGAATTAAAAAAGGAAAAAGTAATTAAATGAAAAATGTAAAGGTGATAGAAATGGAATTTAATGCAAAATCTTTTAAAGATTCACTAATCAGCGGGTATAACAATTTATATAACTTTTATCCAGAAATTGATAAATTAAATGTTTTTCCAGTTCCCGATGGTGATACAGGAACAAATATGAATTTAACAATGACAAATGCCGTTAAGGAGATTAATGACCTTGATTCAGAGTCAATTAGTAAAATTGCTGATGTTTTTGCCCGAGGATTAATTATGGGAGCACGGGGGAATTCTGGTGTTATTTTGTCACAGATTTTCCGTGGTTTTGCTAACGGTCTAAAAGAGTTTGATGAATTAAATTTTGTTTCAGTTAAAGCAGGAATCTCAGAAGCAAAAGAAGTAGCTTATAAAGCTGTGATGAAACCTGTTGAAGGGACAATTTTAACTGTTATTCGTGAAACAGCTGAACATGTTTTAACATTGGATCAAGAAATTCCGCTTCCTGATTTATTTCAGAAAATTGTTGATTTTTCAACAGAATCTCTAAATAATACCCCAGAGTTATTACCAGTTTTAAAAGAAGTTGGTGTTGTTGATTCGGGTGGTTTTGGCTTAGTAAAAATTTTTGAAGGAATTACAATATATTGAAAAACTGGGAAAATTGTGCCACAACGGAAAAAACAAATTGAAAATACTGGTGATAATGTTGTAATGGATTTACAAAACGAAGAATTTGGTTATTGTACTGAAGCAATTGTTATCTTAGATAGCAAACATATTAATAAAATTAATGTTACCCAAGTTCGCCAAACCTTAGAAGATCAAGGTGGCCATTCAATTGTGGCTGTTGTTGATAATGACATTTTAAAAGTGCATGTTCATACCTTGATGCCTGGAAATACTTTAATATTTTTACAACAACATGGTGAATTTAAAAATATTAAAATTGAAAATATGAATTTACAAGCAGCAAAACATGTTAAAACAATTAGCGTTGAACGGGAATTAAAAAATCCAGCGGCAATTATTGCAGTAACACCAGCAAATGGTATTGCTCAATTTTTTAAAAGTGATTTAAATATTCAATATACTGTTAATGGTGGTTCTTCAATGAATCCTTCAACAGATGATTATTTAAGTGCTATTGAAGCGGTTGATGCAGTTGATGTTTTTATTTTACCTAACAACAGTAATGCAATTTTAGCAGCACAACAAGCAGCAAAAGTTGAACGAAAATCAAATGTTTATGTTGTACCGACAACTTCGATTCAAGAAGGAATGGTTGCCGCATTATCATTTGAACCAGGTGAAATTGCGAAAAAGAATTTTTCAACTTTAAAATCAAGTTTAAAAACCGTAACAAGTTTAGGAATTACTGCTTCGGCAAAGACAACATCAATTGATGGGGTTAAAATTAATAAAGGGGAATATATGGGTATTATGAATAAAAAAATTATTTGTTCATATCCAACCTTATCAAAAACAATGAAATATTTATTTGACCGCGCGATTAGTAAATCAACAGAAATTGTTACAATTTTCACGGGTGAAGATGCTGAAAGGCGAGATATTAATGCCATCCGGAAATATCTTGACGAAAGTTTTGATGTTGAATATGAATTTATTGATGGTGATCAACCATTATATTCATTTTTAATTGCTGTTGAATAAAAAATTTTTATTAAGAAAATGATTTTAAGTTTTTTGTCTATTTTAGTTGAAATGCATTGTGAATATGATAATATAGTAGGGGTTTAGATTTTATGGCACTATAGCCAAGGTGGCTAAGGCATGGGACTGCAACTCCCCGATCGTCGGTTCGAGTCCGACTAGTGCCTCCATTTAAATCGGATTAACATTTAAATACTTTTACTTCTATGCGCCCATAGATCAATTGGATAGATCGTTTGACTACGGATCAAAAGGTTGAGGGTTCGAATCCTTCTGGGCGCGCCATCTATTTAAATGTTATTTTTTTTCGGAAAGTAGCTTAGCTTGGTAGAGCACTCGGTTTGGGACCGAGGGGTCGCAGGTTCAAATCCTGTCTTTCCGACCATTTTTTTATTTAATTGGGCCCGTAGCTCAGCTGGGAGAGCACCTGCCTTGCATGCAGGGGGTCGACGGTTCGATCCCGTTCGGGTCCACCATTAATTTACCAAAAAGCAATTAAAATTTTTATATGGCGGGATAGCTCAGCTGGTTAGAGCGCTCGGCTCATATCCGGGAGGTCAAGAGTTCAAGTCTCTTTCTCGCTACCATGGACCCTTAGCTCAGTTGGTTAGAGCATCCGGCTCATAACCGGATGGTCACTGGTTCAAGTCCAGTAGGGTCCACCATTGTTATATTTAATTGCTTTTAGAGCATCGTGGAAGATTACCCAAGCCTGGTTGAAGGGATCGGTCTTGAAAACCGACAGGCGGTGAAAGCCGCGCGGGGGTTCGAATCCCTCATCTTCCGCCATTTTTTTTGCAAGAAAAAACTTGCAATTAAAACTTAAAATATGATAGTATTAAAATTGTGGGGTGGAGCAGTGGTTAGCTTGTTGGGCTCATAACCCAAAGGTCGCGGGTTCAAGTCCCGCCCCCGCAACCAATGGTCTTGTAGTGAAGTGGTTATCATGCCTCTCTGTCACAGAGGAGATCGCGGGTTCAAATCCCGTCAAGACCGCCAATCGTGGTTCAGTAGCTCAGTCGGTAGAGCATTTGATTGAAGCTCAAAGTGTCGGCGGTTCAATTCCGTCCTGAACCACCATTGAATTTAGTTAAAAATAACCCTAGACTCTAAATTAATCATTGATTAGTTTAGAGTTTTTTTATTTTGTTATATAATTAACAAAGGTGATGGAAATGTTTTCAAGAATGACAAAAGATGTAACTTTTTATTTAAAACGTGAAAAATGAAAATTTGCTTTAAATGAAGATAATTTTAAGTATAAACCACGGTTTGTGTTAGACCGTTATCAGAAAAAAATGGGTGAGCAAAACTTTCGCAGTTTTAAGTATTGGATTTTTAAACGCTGGATTTTAAAAAACTTTGCTTATACGCAAGATTTTATTCATCGTTTTTATAAGTATCAGCGGAAATTAGATTTAGTTTTAAATGGTCGTGAACAAGAATTTATTTATAATGTTGAAGAGGTTAATTTTACCTTGTGACGACCGTTAAAAGTCTTGCCAGTGGCGTTTGATTTAGAACCAAAGGAAAAATGTCATTTTAAAAACAATGCCGTTAATATTCATTTTTTTACTGCTCAAAATGAGACTGATTTTTTTTGCAAAGGAGTATTGTTAATTACGAACAAGCGATTCATTATTGATGGTTTTGATAAAGATAATAATGAAAGGGTTGTGCAGTTTAATTTAAACAATATTAATAATGTTGAATATATTGATATTGGTGTTAAAATTACTGTTGGTAAACAAACTTATTTACTGCGAGAAAATAATCATATGTTAATTTTAGCGCTCTTGTATCGGTGCTTAGGACGAAAAAAAGTAACATTTGATTTGAAAAAATTACCATTAAATTTTACTTTTTAAAGAATAGAAAGAAGAGACAAAGAAGATGATTTTAAAAAATGCAAAAATAGTTTGTGAAGACCAAGTAATTACAAATGGTTGATTAGAAATTAAAGATAATAAGATTATTAGTGTTAATGCTGGGCAGACGACTGAACCAGGTTATGATTTACAACAAGCAATTATTATGCCAGGATTTATTGATGGTCATGTTCATGGCGGTTATGGGGAAGATACCGAAAAAGGAACAATTGGTAGTTTTCAAAAATTTGCCCAAGAAGTAGCCCAAGAAGGAATCACAAAGTATTGTCAAACAATTATTACTGGTAGTGATGAAACAATAACATCAATTTTAACTGTTTATCAAGATTATATGGCAAATTATAATAAAGGTCCACAAGCTCGCCAGATTGGTGCTCATTTAGAAGGACCATTTATTTCAAAAACTTTTAAAGGAGCCCATGATCAAACGCTTTTACAAGCACCAAACATTGAACTTTTAAAAAAATGAATCGCAGTTTCAAATGATAATATTCGGATTGTAACATATGCACCTGAAGAAGAAGAGGGTAGTTTCACCAAGTTTTTATTAGAACATAATATTTTACCATCAATTGGTCATTCAAATGCGACGTTTGATTTAGTGGCGGAGCGGGTAAAAATGGGGGTTAAACATGTTACACATTTATATAATGCAATGAGTAAGTATGATCATCGCCAACCAGGAGTTGTTCCAGCGGTTTTAAATTTCAATGAAGTTGTTGGAGAGTTAATTAGTGATGGAATTCATGTTAATGAAAATATTATTAATTTAACTTACAAGATTAAAGGAGCAACGGGCATTGCGTTAGTGACTGATGCGATGCTTGCGAAAGGGCTTCCTTATGGGGAATATCAATTTGGACCTTTGCCAGTTGTTAAAACGGGGCAAAAAGTTGTTATTAAAGGAACGGAGACAATTGCTGGGTCAGTGGCAACATATGATTATTGTGTTCGTAATTTTCATCATTTTACTAATTGCTCATTACAAGAATTAGCATTGGTTGCTAGTACTAATATTGCCAAGCAATTAGGAATTTTTGAAAAGACCGGTTCAATTGCTGTTGGCAAATTAGCGGATTTAGTGGTGTTGGATGCAGAATTAAAGGTTTTAATGACATTATGTGAAGGTGAAGTTGCTTATTCACAATTGAAATTCAAGCAATAAAAGAAGCTTTTAGGTTATAGGATATAATAGACTTCTTGCGATACCCTTTTTTATTAAAATATTATTATAAAATATAATTTATGAGGACATAAAAATATGAACAATAATAAATTTAATACTCTTAATGATAGAGAATGGTTAAGATTAACAGGAATAAAAAAATCCACTTTTAATAAAATGTTAGATATTTTAAAAGTTGCTGAAATAGAAAAATTTAAAAAAGGTGGTAAAACTAATAAATTATCATTAGAAAATAGATTATTGATGACTTTATTATATTGACGAGAATATCAGACTTATTTTCATCTTGGTAAAAGTTTTGATATTAGTGAGGCTAATTGTTATCGTAATATTAAGTGAATTGAAGATATTTTAATTAAAAACTCTGATTTTCAACAACTTGCTGGTAAAAAAGCACTAATAAATGATTATTTTAATGATAAAACTATTATTATTGATGCTACCGAAACTCCAATCCAACGCCCAAAAAAAGACAAAAACAATCTTATTCTGGTAAAAAGAAAAAACACACGATCAAAACACAAGTAATTATCGAACAAGAAACCAAAAAAATTATTGCAACAAGTTTTTCGCTCGGAAAAAAACATGATTATGCTTTATTTAAAGAATCAAAAATCCCAATTTTAAAAAATACCAAATTAATAGTTGATAGTGGTTATCAAGGAATACAAAAAAATCACAATAATGTTCTAATACCTACAAAGAAAACAAAGAAAAACCCTTTAAACAAAGAACAAAAGCAATATAATAGACTAGTTTCAAAAATGAGAATTATTATTGAAAATATTTTTGCTATTCTTAAAAAATTTAAAATTATTACAGAAAAATATCGTAATCGAAGAAAAAGATTTGGTTTAAGATTTAATTTAATTGCCTCAATTTATAATTTACAATTATTATATTTAACATAAAATATTTATTTAAAATTAAATAATTTAAATAATAAATTAATTTTTCGTTGTGGAAAAATATTAAATTTTTAAATAAAAAACATAATTAATTAAAATTATATTTTTCTATTAGTATCTTTTTTACAAATATTTGCAATTTTTTAACAAGTAATGCAAGAAGTCTAATAAGACAATAGTAAGAAATGAGGTTAAAAAAATGAAATTAATTGTTGTTGAAGATGAAAATGCAATTGGAAAGGTTGTTGGGCAAATTTTTGTCAATACAGTGCAACAAAATCCAAAGATTGTCTTTGGATTAGCAACTGGTTCTTCACCAGAACCAATTTACCAGTATCTTATTGAAGATTATCAAAAAAATAAGACAGATTGAAGTAAAGTGACAACTTTTAACTTAGATGAATATGTTGGTTTAGAACCAACTCATCTGCAAAGTTATCGTTATTTTATGAATGAAAAGTTATTTGATCATCTTAATATTGATAAAAACCATACGTATGTTCCATTGGAAACAGGTGATTATGTTGCTGGGGCAAAGGAATATGATGCTTTAATTGCTAAAGCGGGGGGAATTGATTTACAACTATTAGGGGTTGGAACAAATGGTCATGTTGGGTTTAATGAGCCACTAGCTGATTTTAATTCCTTAACAGGTGTTGTTGATTTGGTAGAAACAACAATTCAAGCAAATGCCCGTTTTTTTGCTTCAGCAAATGAAGTACCAAAACAAGCAGTATCAATGGGAATTAAATCAATTTTAAATGCTAAAAAAATTATTTTAATTGCCAATGGTTCAAACAAAGCACAAGCAATTAAACAATTAGTTGAAGGAGAAATCAATAATTTATGACCATGCACCGCTTTACAAATGCATCAGGATGTTACTGTTGTCGTTGATAAAACGGCGGCTGGTTTATTACAATCTCACGGAATTAACATTAATTAATGGATTAGAAAAAAGTTTTCACGACTATTGAAATTAAAGTTGTTAAAACTTTTTTTGTGATATAGTAATTTTGCTATTTACTAACAAAAAAAGTAATAATAATTTATTAATTTAATAATAATATTAAAATTTTCAATAAAAATTGTATTTTTTGCTTAAAACAAGGGAGTGGAAAGATGAAAAAGCTTTTAACGCTTTTAAGTGGTTTAACATTTATTAGTACAACGAGTCTAGGGGCGATTGCTTGTAAACAAAATAAAATTACATCAATAAATCCAACAATAGAAGTTGACAATGAAAAAGAAAAGAAAGAACTTGAAAAGCAAGAAAAGAATTTTAATGAAAAAATTAATTCTTATTCTGAGACAAATCCAATGATTTTAGATAATGAAAATTATAATGATATTAAGGCAGATGATGTAATTAAAAAATTATATGATGATCACTTTGCAGATATTAAAGATGAATTAGCAAATAACGCCCGCTAACTTTAAAGAAATTACGGCTGATGAAGCGGGGCGATGAAAAGCACATGGTCATTTACAATTAACCGCAAAATTTAAAGGGCATGATTTAAAAAACAATAAAATAGCTGAACAAAAAAATACAATTTTTTCAGTTTACTTTATGACTAATGTTTTAAATCTTAAAGAAGTTGAAACAATAAAGAAAAATATAACTAATTTAGATGGTGATAATGAAAGGTTAAATGTTTCATTACTTGTAGAAGCATCTGTTTTTAGTAACATATTAAAACTATTAACATCAGTTAATAGTTTAGGCCCTTTGCCAACAGTAATTCCGACCAGTTTTAATGAGAGTGACCCTCATTGAAAACAATGAAATGAATTTGTTAATAGTTTACAATTAAGTTCTGAATTTAGTAAATTATTAAGAGAAGACTATAAAGAAAGTACTTTTTCGGGTGAAACAAAAATAATAACGGGTCTGACAATAACATATCAAGGTAAATATCTTGATATTTTAAATGCGTTATTACCAAATGTTATTAACTTTAATAATTTTCTGCAGCAAGAAAAAGATATTAATAATTCGGATAATAAATTACTTTTATTAGGGAAATATTTATTTGCTAAACCAAAAAATATTAATAATGATGGTTTTTTAAGCGTTAATAGTAAAATCAAAAATAAAGCAATTAAAAAAGATGACGAATTTTTAAAGTTTAATACTAATCTTGAATCACTTTTTCATAATATTTTAGAAGGTTGACAAAATAAGAATGGTGAATGGTCATCTGCTGATGAACCATTATTATTAGAAACCTTAGGTTCATCAAAAGATGTTGCTAGTGGTAAAGTTAAATATAATAAACCATGAGAACAAAGTGAGAATGAATCTAAAATTAGTTATGCAATGACAGAATTACTTGAAATTAAAAGAGTTAAAGATTCGTTTAGTAATTTATTTACAAAGAGTTTAAATGAAAACTGGGGCATAACTATCACAATTCCGAAGGCAATTCTTGGTAACGAGGATTATCATTATAATTTTATAATATTATCTAGTGATACAATTAAGAATTTGTTAACTGAGGCTGTTTTTAAAAAACTTGATTTAATCACTAATGAAAGTATTTCAATCACAGCAACCTTTACTAAAAAAATGATATTTGAATATTTGGATAAAACAACTAAACAATGAAAAAAAATTACTAATTTTAATGATTTAGAACAAGCAATAAATATACGTTGTAAAGTAACAGATATAGAATTTGAAATAAAATCAAAATTTAACCCAGCGATTGTTGATACAATTAAGAAACAGGAAGCATTAATATTTAATATCGATATTGCTTAATTTAATTATTTAAGAATAAAAAAACATCTCTTCTGAGATGTTTTTTTATACTAAACGGTTGTATCATTCAACGATTAAAGCATCATTAATATTACTATTTAGTTCTTCACGAACAGGGAAACGAACATATGTTCCAGTCATCTTAGCTTTATCAAATTTTACAAATTCTAACGTGCTAACTTGACTTTGTAAACTTTCTAAGATTTTAACATTTTTTTGTGAACTTTCTTTAACGCTAATAACATCACCTGGTTTACAACTATATGATGGAATATCAACTTTTTTTCCATTTACTAAAATATGTGCATGGTTTACTAATTGACGAGCTCCAGCTCTTGTTTGTGCTAATCCCATCCGGTGAACAATGTTATCTAAACGTGATTCTAACATAATTAAGAAGTTAGTTCCGGTAATTCCTTTCATTTTTTTTGATTTACTGTAAGTATTACGGAATTGACGTTCTGTTAAACCATACATGTAACGAACTTTTTGTTTTTCATGTAATTGTAATCCGTAGTTTGACAATTTTGTTCGGCGTTGCCCATGTTGACCTGGGGCTGTTGTTCTTTTTTTCCCTTTTGAAAATTCTTTGTCATTTTCTAAGATACTAAATCCGTATCGTCTTGCTTTTTTAAATGTACTTCCACGATAACGTGCCATTAAAAAAACCTCCTATATATCATTGTGACATACAAAAAGATTCATTGAATTACTCTAATAATGGAAGTTTTTTGCTTCGCCCTAACAGCTAGGGTTACTTTTAATGGTTAAATCATAAGTGTTTAAAAACTAAGAATATTACTATGCAATTCTGCTGCTTCTCTGTGTTGTCTAGGAGTTATTGTATAATAAAATACAGGATAATTCAATATTTTTTTAATTTTTAATGTAATATTTTTGGCAAGTGCTATAATTCAATTGATATGTAGTTTGATGGGGGCAAGATAAAATGGGTAATGTTATTAATAATATTATTAGTAATCCACTTAAATTAACATTATTTATTTTATTTTTTGTTTGCTTGTTATTATTAAGTATTACACTTTTATTTTGGGGCAGAAAACGGCATTTAAAAACAGTTGAAATTAAAATTTTACAAAAGTTTGATATTTTAAAACGATTACCATTAAAACATAAAGTTTTTCGAATTTCAGAAATTGCTCGTCATAATAATCGTTATGCTAAAGATCTCATGGTTTGACGAACAAAATATGAAATTATTTATGAAAAAAAGTTAATAAGTTGTTTAGAAGTATTTCGCAAACTATATCAAATTAATAAGACAACGCCAAAAAAGATGCCCAAGTTATCTGCTCAAAAAATTATTCCATTATTAAAAGAATTAACATTACTGGAAGAAGAAGCTCGTCGTTTATTAGATGAAATTAATAGTCAATTACAGATTGAATTATTACAACGCGATTATATTTTAGCGCATAAAAAAATGTTTAATTCATTATTAGAAGATGCCGTTAAACTGCAAATGAATGTTTCGTTAGATACGAAAAAAATTAATGATTTTGAACGAAATATTGAAGGAATGTTTGATGAGTTTGAAGATTATTTAACAGCTGGTAATTTTGCAAAGACAGAACAAATTTTATCAAACATTACTACTTCATTAATAATCTTTGTTGAAATTTTAGATAATATTCCACAAATTAAAACATTTTTAACAAAAGTAGTTCCAAACAAATTATCTTTGTTAAAAGATAAATATGTTTTATTTAATAAGGATGAAAATAGTCGTGATGTCTTAAAATATAGTTTTGATGAATTAACAAAAAATATTGATGAAACAAAAATTTTAATTTCAAAGTATATAGATAATTTACAATATAAAAAAGCAACGAAAAAAACAATTGAAATTATTAATCATATTAGTGATTTTGATCAAACAATTGAGCATCAAAAAGCAATCATTGCATGTTTTAAAAAATATTATAAAGTTGTGATGGAATATATTAATAAAATTGAACGTAGTTTTAATGTCATTTCACGACAAATTGAAGCCTTACGTAGTTCATCAACCTTAACCGAATATGAAGAAGGTGTTTATCGTGAAGCAATGGGTAAAACAAAAGAATTAACGCATGATACAAATCGTTTAGTATTAGAAATAAATCGTAATGGCCGTGATTATATTGGTTTTAATAAAGAACTAGTTCGTTTATTAGAAAATGCGGTTGTTGCTCAAGAAGCCTTAGAAAATGTTGTGAAGATTATTGAAAAGCGTAATTTTGCGGAAACTGAAATTCGAAAAACAATTCATTTATTGGAAGTTGTTTTATTACAAGCTGAAGTCCGATTAAATCAATTACAATATCGAAAATTATTAACAAAATATGAAAAATCAATTAATGATTATCGAACAGCCCTTGAAAAGGTTAAACAACTCTCGTTTGATGTTAATAATCGTTATGAAGTTGATGAGGTAACAGGAAAACTAAATCGCCTAAAAATAGAAGTGTTAAAATTATTTGAAAAAATTAAAAATAATATTTTATTAGATTTATTAGCGCAAGAAACATTAGTTTATGCCCAAAAATATATTTTAACAAATGATGATGTTGATGATCAGTTACGAAATGCCCAAATTGCATATCGTGATGGGGATTATGATGGATCATTGTTTTTAACATTAAAAATTATTAATGAAGAACGAGGAAAAAAGAAATAAAAAATGGAGTATAAAATGAATTTTGATGTAATATTAGTTCGTTATGGAGAGTTGACAACAAAAGGGAAAAATCGGAATGATTTTACTAGGGTGTTAGTCAATAATATTAAAAATAAGTTACAAGGATATGAAAAACAATATCGCTTAAAGAAAGAATTTGATCGGTTATTTATTGAATTATTAGATCCAACCGTTAGTGAAGCAGTTATTAATATTGTTAAAAATGTTTTTGGTTCATCATCACTTTCATTGGCAAAACGTGTTGATCGGGATTTAACAACAATTGCTAATTGTGCAATTACATTAGTTCAATATTATCAACCAGATACTTTTAAGTTAAAAGTTCGTCGGAGCGATAAAACATTTCCATTAACTTCAACGGAAATTAAGCAACAATTAGCACCAAAAATTTTGCAACAAACAGATGTTAAAGTTGATGTTCATCATCCAACTTTGCAAATTGATGTTGAAATTCGTCGTGAATTTACCTATGTTTTCATTAACAAAATTAAAACCATTGGTGGTTTACCAGTTGGAATCTCTGGGCGAGGATTAGTAATGTTATCGGGGGGAATTGATTCCCCGGTTGCTGCTTTTTTAACAATGAAACGGGGAATGAATGTTGAATATTTACATTTTGCAACACCACCCCACACAAGTGAAGAATCCTTAGAAAAAGTTAAAACTTTAGTGCAAAAATTACATTATTATACTGGTCAAAATCAACAAAAATTGCATGTTGTTAATTTTTCAATGTTGCAACATGAACTAATGCATATTCCTGATGCAAGTTATCGAATTACGATTATGCGCCGGATGTTTTATCGAATTGCAAACATTTTAGCTACAAAATGAAATTGTCAGGCAATTATTACTGGTGAATCATTGGGGCAAGTTGCATCACAAACAATTGAAAGTATCAATGTTATTAATAACGTTTCAACATTACCAGTGTTACGTCCAGTATTATGTTTTGATAAAAATGAAATCATTGCAATTGCAAAAGAAATTGATACTTATCAAACATCAATTTTACCGTTTGAAGATTGTTGCAGTCTTTTTGTTCCAAAAAATCCAGTGACAAAACCACGCATAAAACAAACGGAATTCCAAGAACAAAATTTAATGTGACAAGAAATAATTGATGTTATAATTAATAAGAATATAAAGACATATGTAATTGACAGGGATGAGATCTATGAAGAAAGCTAATCTTTTTCAAAAAAAGAAAGAAACATCAAAAACACTAGTTAATGAACGAGCATTACGATCAACAGAACGTTCACGAACTAATTTGTTAGAAGAAACAATTTTAATTGATGAAGAATTTTTAATCATTCGTGATTTTAAAGATGATGATATTAAAGTTGTAAATATGAACAAAGAGAAAAATAATTTTTATAATGAAAATGCTATTGATTTAGAAAAAGTATTATTACAAGAAATGACACCAAAGAAAAACCCCCGTTTATGGCGTTTTTTAGTTTTTGGAATTTTAGCAATTTTAATTGTTGTAATGATTATTATTATTGTCATTAAACTATAAAATTAGGCCACAATTGTGGTTTTTATTTTCTTTTTCGTTAAAATGAAAGTAGAAAGAGGTAACAAGTATGATGATTCCCCACTTAAATGTTCGAACAAGTTACAGTTTATTATCATCTTTAATTACATTTGATAAATATTTTAATTATGCAACAATGAATGGATTTTCAACTTTAGCAATTTGTGATAGTAATATGTTTGGTGTTTATGAGTTTCATCAGCTTGCTAAAAAAAACAATATTAAACCAATTATTGGGTTAAATGTTACGATGTTGTTTGATGATGAATCATATAATCTAAATTTATTTGCTCGTAACCAAAAAGGATATTTTAATTTAGTTGAAATTTCATCATTAATAATGATTAATGCTGAACATAAAACAACATTAACTTTTGACGACCTTAGTAAGTTTTTAACAACTGATTTAAAAATTATTATTAATTATACTGTTGATAATTATCAACCAAAAGTATTTCAAACGTTAAAAAATAATTTAGTTAAGATAAATGATTTATTTTTAGGCGTGAATAATGGGAATGCCGTGCTATTAGATCGCTTTCTTAGTTTAGGAGCAGCAAAACAGATTATTTGGAATAACAAAGTGCAATATTTTACCAGTGATGATTTTACCGCTTATAAAGTTGTTGATACGATTAAAACACAAACTTTATTTAAGGAAAGTAAATTAAATGATTTATATGGTTGAGTTGCACCACCGAGTCGTTATGAAGAATACTTTGAAAACATTAAGCAGTTTATTACTGATATTGAAATTTTTCCATTAAACAAAGGGACTATTTTTGATAATTTGTTACAATATCCACTTCCAAATGGTGAAACAGCACAACAATTTTTAGCAGAAATTTGTCAAACAACGTTAAAAGCAAAAAAGTTAAATGGTTTTCATGGCAAATATGAAGCACGGTTAAGTTATGAATTAGATGTTATTGATAAAATGGGTTTTAATGATTATTTTTTAATTGTTTGAGATTATGTTCGTTATGCTAAACAACAAAATGTTTTTGTTGGTCCGGGGCGTGGAAGTGCTGCTGGAAGTTTAGTCAGTTATTTGTTAGACATTACAACAATTGATCCGATTGCTTATAATCTTCTTTTTGAACGTTTTTTAAATCCGGAACGAAAAAGTTTGCCTGATATTGATATTGACTTTCAAGATGATAAACGGGAAATGATTGTTGAATATTTGTTTGAAAAGTATGGGAGAGACCATGTCGCACATATTGTTACTTTTCAAACGATTGGGATGAAAATGGCAATTCGTGATATTTGTCGAATTTTTGACATTGCAATTGAAGAGGCTGATAAAATGAGTAAGGCAGTTCCCTTGGAATATAATTATCATTATGAGCAAGCAATTGGTTCTAATCCTGTTTTTGAAATTTATCAAAAAAAATATCCCCAAGTATTTTTACATTTACAAAAAATTATTGGTTTGCCACGTCAAACAGGAACCCACGCCGCGGGAGTTGTGTTAACACAGCAACGGTTACAAGAAATTATTCCAGTTAAAGAAGGTTATAATGGCATTTATCAAACGCAATATTCAATGAATTATTTAGAAGAACTTGGAATTTTGAAAATGGATTTATTAGGATTACGAAATTTAACAATTTTACATGATGTTGTTGATAATATTTATCAAGAAGCAAAAGTAAAATTAGATGTTAATAAATTGCCATTAAATGATCAAAAAACTTATCATTTGTTAGCTCAAGGTGATACAAAAGGGATTTTTCAGTTAGAATCACCTGGAATGACGAAAGTGTTAGTTGATATGGTTCCTGATCAGTTAGAAGACATTGTAGCAACTTCGTCATTATATCGACCAGGACCACAAGATAATATTCCATTGTTTATTCAACGAAAAAAAAATTTAACAAAAGTTACCTATATTGATGATCGCTTAACTGAAATTTTAGCACCAACATATGGCATTATTGTTTATCAAGAACAAGTTATGTTAATTGCCCAAAAAGTTGCTAATTTCTCATTAGCCAAAGCTGATGTTTTACGCCGGGCAATGGGGAAAAAGGATGCTAGTATTATGGCCCAAATGAAAACTGAATTTATTAAAGAAGCAATTAAAAATCATTATGTTGAAAAAACTGCTCAAGAAATTTGAGAATTAATTTATAAATTTGCCGCCTATGGTTTTAACCGGAGCCATGCTGTTGCTTATTCGCTATTAGGTTATCAAATGGCATATTTAAAAGCAAATTACCCTTCACAGTTTTTAGCTAGTTTATTAACGAATGTGATTGGTGATGAACATAAAACAAATGATTATATTGCCTTAGCAAAAAAGAATCATTTAACAATTGTTCCACCCAATATTAATGCTCCGTATCGCCAATATCATACGGTTGACAATCAAATTTGTGTTCCTTTATTAATCATTAAACAAATTGGTTTTGCTTTCTTTAAAAAAATTGCTAGTGAATATCAAAGTAATGGTCCTTTTGGTGATTTATATGACTTATTTATTCGTTTATATAAAAAAGGGTTAAATCGAAAAACTTATGAAGCATTATGTTTTTCAGGAGCATTAGATTTATTTAAAATGAATCGTGTTACTTTATTTAATAATTATCAACGAATTATTACCTATATTGAATTAATTAAAACCCAAGAAGAAAATGAAAACTTAGTTGTTGATTTTTCTCTAGCTGAAAAACCAGAGTTAGTAATGGAACCAGATGATGAGGTTATTTGTTTGGAAAAAGAATATGAGTTTTTAGGGTTTTACTTATCAAACCATCCGCTAAAGTATATTCGTGAAAAAGAAGGTTATCAAGATAAAACAACCCTAATTAGTAATTTACGATTAAGTTTGGGGTCAACAAATGTTTTAGTATTAGTAAAACGAAGTAAAGTAATTACTGATAAAAATAATAATAAGATGGCTTTTTTAGATTGCTACGATGAAACTGGAGAAATTAGTATTACTGCTTTTGCTGGGATTTATAAAGATTATGCTAATTTGTTAAAGGTAAATAATGTTTTGTTATTAAATATTAAATTAGGAACATATAATAATAAGATTAATGGAATTATTAATCGCATTAAATTTATTAATGGGGAGCAAGAATAAATGTTTATTGAAATTATTGCAACAAATTATCATGATTGTCAAATTATTGCGCAAGCAGGAAATATTAGCCGGATTGAATTGTGTGCTGATTTAAACCGTGGTGGTTTAACCCCACCATATGATGTTATTAAAGAAAGCGCTGCCGGAATTAAAATACCAATTCGTGTTATTGTCCGTCATCGTGATACAGATTTTTATTGTCCTGATGATGAATATCAACAAATTAAAAAGGATATTGCCTATATTAAGACAACTAAAGCGGAAGGGATTGTTGTTGGTATTTTAACACCCGATTATCAAATTGATCTTGTTCGAATGCAAGAATTAGTTACCTTAGCATATCCATTAGCAGTTACTTTTCATCGCGCATTTGATTTAATTCCTGATAAAATAGCAACAGTTCAACAACTAGCACAGTTAGAGGTTAAGACAATTTTAACCCAAGGAGGAGCGGCACCAATTATGGAAAATTTGGCAATGTTACAAGCATTACGTAATTATGGTGTGCAAATTCAAGGTGGCAGTGGGATTAATTTAACTAATTATGAAACAATTAGTCAATATTGTGATGCTGTTCATTTGGGCAGTGCGGTGCACGAAGATGGAACATGGGAAACAAAGATTAGTTTATCAAAATTACAACAATTACAATAAGGGTTAAAAATTTAATTAAAGTACCAAAAATTATTTTATAATTACCAATTAATCGCACACTTTTTCTAAAATTATTAAAAAAAGTAATATAATTATTTGGTAAAGATTTAATGAGAAAGAGGGTTAAAGATGAATGTATTAGAAAATACACTTAAAAAAATTAATGAATTTTCAAAGAAAATTAAAATTATTTTTCCGGAAGGAAATTCAGAACGAATTCAAGAAGTTACAAAACAATTAATTGGAACAAATATTACTCCAGTTCTTGTTTTTAAAACTCATGCTGAAGTTCCAACGACAATTGCTGATTGTCAAGCAGAAGTTTTAATTGCTGAAGAACAAAATATGGCAGAATTAGCTGAATATTTAGTGGACCTACGAAAAGGAAAAGTTTCAATTGCAGAAGCAACACGATTAGTTGGTGAATGTAATTATTTGGCTGTCTTATGAGTTAAAAAAGGTTTAGCTAATGGAATGGTTGGGGGAATTACTTATGATACAAAAGATATTATTGGTCCAGCGTTACGAATTATTAAAGCTAAACCAGGGGTTAAATTAGTTTCATCATTCTTTTTAATGGTTCGTAATGATGAACGTTATATTTTTACTGACTGTGCATTAAACATTGACCCAACAGCGGAAGAACTAGCGGATATTGCTTATTTAGGATATGAAGCAAGTCAAGTCTTTGAATTTAAAAAACCACAAATGGCCTTATTATCATTTTCAACAAAAGGATCAGGACGAGGAACTTCTGTTGATAAAGTTCGTGAAGCATATGAAATTTTAAAAGCAAAAGAATTGAAAGATTGTCGAATTGATGGGGAATTTCAATTTGATGCGGCATGAGATGATACAATTCGGAACAAAAAAGCACCAACATCATCTTTAACAGCCCCAGCCGATATTTTTGTTTTTCCAAATTTAGATGCTGGAAATATTGGATATAAAATTGCTCAACGTTTAGGGGGATTTGAAGCGGTTGGTCCAATTGTAATTGGCTTAGATCGTCCTGTTAATGACTTATCGCGGGGAGCAACAATTAATGATATTTATAACACCGTTCTTGTTACGGCATACTTATGTGTCTATAAATAATAAAAAATAATTAAGTGAAGGAGAAAATAATATGATTTTAGTAATAAATGCGGGAAGTAGTTCAATGAAATTTCAACTGTATAAAGTAACTAATAATAATTACGAAGTGATTTGTAAAGGTTTAGCGGAGCGAATCAATATTGATGGAATTTTTACCATTAAATTTAATGGGCAAGAGTTTCAAACAAATGAAGATTTATCAGACCACAGTGCAACAGCAAAGGTTTTAATTGCTAAGTTAAAAGAGCACAAGATTATTCAAGATTTTTCTGATATTCAAGGAATTGGGCACCGTATTGTTCATGGTGGTGAAAAGTTTACGCAATCAACGGTTATTACCGATGAAGTTTTTGCCGAAATTAAACGAATGGTAACATTAGCACCATTACATAATCCACCTGCAATTGCGGCAATTGAAGCGTTCCGTAGGATTGTTTCAGTTCCAAATGTAGCTGTTTTTGATACATCATTTCATACCACAATTCCAGAAGAAAATTATTTATATTCAGTACCATACGAATGATATACTGAGCATCAAGTTCGTCGGTATGGTTTTCATGGCATTTCATACCGTTACATTACAAAACGCTTACGAGAAGTTTTACAAAAACCTGCGGCAAATCTTAATGCCATTATTTGTCATTTAGGAAATGGGGCGTCTGTTTGTGCGGTTAAAAATGGAAAAAGTTTTAACACGTCAATGGGGTTAACGCCCTTAGAAGGATTAATTATGGGGACTCGTAGTGGTGATATTGACCCTTCAATTCATCAGTTTATTGCTAGCCAAACTGGTGCATCATTAGATGATATTACTAATACATTAAATAAAAAATCTGGTTTATTAGGAATTTCGGGGGTATCTTCAGATTTACGTGATGTCTTTAAAAGCAGTAAAGATAATAGCCGTAGTCAACTAGCTTTAACAATGAGTGCAAAACGAATCGCAAAGTATATTGTTGATTATGCCAATGATTTAGGAACTAAACTTGATGCTGTTGTTTTTACGGCTGGAATTGGTGAAAACTCAAGTGAAATGCGTCAATTAGTAATTAATGAAGTTAAACTTTTGAACTTAGAATTATCAACGCAAGCAAATCAAAGTTCATATGAAAATGAAATTTTAATTTCAACTCCACACGCAAGTTACCCAGTGTATGCAATGCGTACAAATGAAGAAGTAATGATTTGTGAAGACACGTATCATTTAATTAATAAATAAAAAATTAAATTAAAAGGGTTTAAAATTCTATTCAGGATTTTAAACCCTTTTTTATTATAAAGCAAGATGTTTAGCAAAGATTTTATTAACACTAAAATGAATAATGATAATCATTAATGTTGAAAAAATAAAAGTGAAAGCAGTATCTGAAATTCAATGAAATCTTTCAACAATAAGGGCAAAATTCATCGATAATATATGACATAATCATAATATGAAGCATAGTTTTATTTTTCAATTAATTTTATTATTGTTTTTATTTTTTAAAAATAAAAGAATTAATGCACCACTACAAAATGTTGCGTTAATATTACCACTAGGAAAAGCATATTCTCATGGTGTTTTAAATGTTGGCATATTGGGATTGTTAAATAAGGCAAATGCTGGTTTTCATCATGGGTATTGTCATTCTGTGGGAATATTATTAACATAGCCATTCCCAAGATTATAACCGTAACGAAAAGATGATTGTAAATAGTGATCTAAAAAGGTGGTATGTTCTTGTATTAAATCACCAAAAATAGCATTATAACAGTAAATTCGATGAGTTGCTCCTTTCATAATAACAATAATAAAATAAGACACAATTAAAAAACTTGCGGTTTTTACGGCTTTTAATCAATGTTGTTCCGTTAATAGGCGTTGTTTTTTAACTAAACAATAACGAATATAGTATAAACCAAGACTCAAGAGAATTGTTTGATAAAAGAAAACTAAAATTGCACTTGTTAATTTATAATGGTAATCATCAAATAAAATAAAATCAATTCTAGGTCCAAATCCGTCATCTTTCCTAGGAATTAATGCTAAATTAACGGTATTTCCAATTACTCAGGCACTTAAACCTAAAAAATAATAAGCAGCTGTAATTCAATAGTGTTTTTTAAATTTTTTGTTTTTTTGATTAATTTTTATTAAAAACCATGTTTCAATTAAAATTGCAAGATAAATTATTACAACTACAATTAATTCTGTATTTCCTAATTGATCATAAAAATAAACTCAGTATTTTACAAATTCATTTGTTAAGCCTTTTGCAAATTCGACAGCAATTTGATAATCAATTGGATACCATCCTGTTGCAATTAAAAGACCAATACTAACAATAACATAATTAATAATGGAATGGCAAAAAATCAAAAAACACCACTTTTCTTCATAAAAAAATTTATTTGTTTTTGGTGCATATCTTGGCTCCATTCTTTCATAATTATAAAAGGATTAATAAAAAATGATAATTGTTATCTTTTCCATTATATGTTAAAAAACCATCATAAAAAATATTTTTTTCGTTTATTTTAAAATTTTTCACGGTATAATTACTCTGAACATTATTAATAGATAAAATAATTGTTAATTGGTTTTAACTGTTAGTTCACAAAGGGTTTTTAATTGAATTTAAAGTTAGATATAATATTAAGTGGGCAATGTCATATAGGTGATTAAAATGAAGACAAATTTCAAAAAGTATTTTCAAACATTTTTTAATATATATTCCATATTATTTATTCTATATTTTGGAATTTCATTTTTTTTAACGCGTTTTATTCGCCATTATACTAATTGAGCTTTTATTACTGTGACTTTAAATTTAATCTATATTATTTTAATAACGGGTTCTTTTTTATTTTTCTTAGCAATTTTAATTCAAGTTTTACAAAATTTTAAGCATTATAAACGGATTATTTTGCAATGAGATAACATTTTAAAAATCAATATTATTGTAATATTATTGTGAATAACTAATATTTTATTATTATCATATAAGGTTTATGTTAATACTTCTGCCACAGTTTTGGTTAATCGGTTTACGCAATTTTACTATCAGTTTTACCAATCAATTTTAATTTCATTTTATTTCTTTTATGCTTTATTTGTTATTACTTTTTTTGTTACTTTAATTACCTTTCAAATTTACTTAATTTATTGATATAAGATTAATGATTTAATTTATTTTAATCCATTGATTAATTTAACATTATTCTTTATTATTTTAAGATCATATACTTTTGTTAAGTATCGAATTAATGATTTAATTATTTTTTTATTAAAAAAATTAATTTTA
>NZ_JXYY01000095.1:0-2122 GCF_016082235.1 Spiroplasma sp. hyd1 | reverse complement strand
TCATCATTTAACACTACACCAGATAATGGTACTCCCGCTACCAAAATTTTTGCTAAGTTAATTTTAAACTGCCCTAATTGTAATTTTGGACCTAACGTGCTTGTTAGAATATTTAATTTTTCTCCATAATATTCTAAAAAGTTTTCTGATGTTAATTTATCGGGAGCATAACCAGTATTAACCCACGTATATTTTTCATCATCAGGAATAACATGGGTAACACCATTTGTATCTGGATTAATAATTGAATTTAATAAAACTAAAATTTGTTCATCTTTAGTATAAGTAATACTATTTCGAATTTCACCAAATTCATCATCAGCCTGTAAGGCTGTATTTAATTCCTTTTGAACAATTCCATCTAACATACTATGATCAAACGCATAATTTAAATCAAAATTTTCATAAATATTTCGAAAAGCTGGATTTTGATCCACAATAATGTCCTTAGCCATTGAATTGAAAAACTTAACAATTGATTTTGAAACAGCTCCTGTCACAGCTGCTAAAATTTCTTGCATTTTTACTTTATCATTGGTAATAGTATACTGAATCAAAAAAGGTACACGTGTTTCTAATGTTTTAAATTGAATTTTAACTGCTAACTTAAAGTCTAACCGAACTCCTTTTAAATTGTTAACATCAATATTTACTAAAGAGCCTAATTTAGCAATATCAATATAATTTAACATAAATTTATCATCTTTTGAATCAGTGCTTAAAGGCATTGTATCAATATAATAATTTGAATATTGATCAGCAATTTCACGGTTAACATTATTAAAAACAGCCATAAAACCATTTACTAACGCTTGCAATGCTACACCAACATTGTGATCATCTAATTTTAACTCCTGTTGAGGACTACCGCTAGTAACCATTGTAAATAACTTTTCAAACTCTTGAGTTGAATAGTCATGAATATCAACTAATGTTTTTTCCATTGCATATGTTTGAAAAACGGTACTAACTTTTTTACAAATTTCATTCAAGATTTTTAAATCACCTTGATAATCAATACCCCTATTTTCATCTGAATTACTCTTTGGTCTTTCAACACAACTAATAATCAAACTCGGGCTGACAACACCAAAATTAAAAATTCCTAGTATTACTAATAATTTTTTCATAATGTTTTCTCCTTTTAAAATATTTTGTGTTAAATATTCGTGATGATTATAATAAAAAAAAGCAAGTGTCAAAATAACAACACTTGCGACTTTACTAAGATATACTGGTAAGTTTAGACATTAAATATTCTAAAATTACGACTTTGTTGAACAAACATCTATAACTATCAATTTATCATTCTTGAACAAAATCATATAACTTGTTCGCTACTATTTGATGTATTTGTCACGATGGATGAAGTTGATCAAAGAAAAAATAATCATCTGGATTGGCATCTTTTGGAACATCAGGATTAGGATTAGCTAGGATTTCACCAAGCATTCTCCCTACCACGAGTGGTGTACTTCTAAAAAAGTTAACAGTAACATCAGCATTTTCACGTAATTTTTTAAATTCCTCAAATAAATTTGACATATTATTGTATAAACTTCATTATTTAACAACATTTTTATAATGACCATTTATATTTTTAACAATTTCTGCTGTCTTTTGGTTAAACATTTTTGAAAAATTTGTAATAATTTCCTTAGATTTTTGATTTACAGATTTATTATTAAATTCTGGAACTAAACCCATATTAGGTGGACTCATTAGTAGAACCCTTTTAGCCCCATTATTCGCCAACATATACAAAGCTATTTCATATTTTTAATAATTTTATTTAAAGCTTTTACACGCTCATTATGGTTATTAACTAAACTAATGATATTACGTAAATCATTCCCTCCAATTGAAATCAAAATTAAGTCATTTGAATTAATGATGTTTTGACTAATTAATTGTCCCGTTTGTTTGCGAATGCTGACATTATTATATATCATACTTGCCGCCATACTATTATATTCACTTGCAGTTGCCCCAGCAATTGCAAAATTACGATTTCATTCATCTGGAAAATTATTTTGGTCAGCAAGTTTTAACTGTGAAAACTGTAATTTATTAGACTTCTTGCATTACTTGTTAAAAAATTGCAAATATTTGTAAAAAAGAT
>NZ_JXYY01000094.1:0-2124 GCF_016082235.1 Spiroplasma sp. hyd1 | reverse complement strand
AATGATTAAATCCTTTTACTTATTTAGATTTAATTAAAAAAGGTCATAAAAAAGAAATACAACAAATATTAAGTCAATTAGAAAAAGATAATAATATTCAAAATAGAGAACAATTTAAAAATGAAAATTATCTAAATACTAATTGACAGCCTTTAAATAGTAGTTGACTTGATAGTGGTATGTTTAATATTACAAATAAGTTAACTTTAACAGGTAATTTAACTATTTTAATATATACAAAAACAGCAAAACATCCAAAATTTTATGGTCCATATGTTTATCCTAGTGTTCCAGTTGAAATTTGAAAATTATTAAGTAATGCTGTATCTAATGCTGGGACTTTATTTTGGCGTTATTGATTAAGAAAATGATTACCTAGTCATTTAAGAAATTATATTAAAAAACGATTACCACAAGCATTAAAAGAAAAATATTCCAAAGGAACTACTAAATTAACATTACCAACAGTTCAAAAATTACAACAAATTAAAAAGTTTATTAATAATTTAAAGATTGGACATTTTAACTTTAATTTTGCTGGTGAAATTAATAATAAAAAATGATATCGTGAACGCCGAAGTGATGTTAAAAATATTAAGAATTTATCTAAAACACCAGTTAAAAATATGTTTTATAAAACTAATCAAACTATCAAAACAATTAAGAAAACAAAAACAAGAGTTAATAGTTATAAACCAAGTAATTTAAAAAATAAATATTGTAATCAATTAAGGGGTGTTTTATATGGAAAATAATTTAAGTAATTTGTTATTTATAACAGTTGAAGATGTTAAAGCAAGTAAACTTTGACAACCTATTAATGATAGAAAACAATCTGCTTATAATGATAATTTAATTTACAATGCTATTTTAAAAACTAGTTTATGAATGGATAGATTATCAGGTGGGACAATTTCAGATAAAATTAATAAAAAAGATTTATTTCCCTGAGTAAAAAAAGATAATACTGGTTTAATTGAATATGATAAATGATTAAGTTATATTCAATCTGCTTGTTTATTAGCAGTTATAAATTGATATTTACCAAAAGGAGTTAATGATTTAACTGGTAGTGCTTCATTTTCACAAGGTGGTGTAGCATATTCACAAACTAATAACCCAGAAGCAAATGAAAATATTACAAGAGATGTTAAAAATGCTTTAAAATTAGCAGGTGAAATAATTGATATTATATCTAGTAAAACAAAATCTAGACCATATAATTATAGTTTAGATAATTATGCTCATCCATGAGAAGAAGAATATAAACATATTAGTAAAAAAACTTTTTATCCAACATTATTATTTTGATTAAAAGAGCGATTACAAACAGATAATTCAATAAATATTACTTATCCAACTATTAATGACTTTTCTAAAATTGATTATAACGAATATATTAAACTTATTGTTCCGTTTGATAATGATACAATTTATTATGAAAATAATGTCTGAAAATCAAAACAAGGTGGTGAAATTCCATCAGATGTGATTAAAGATAGTGATTTAGATAAAAATTATATTGATAAAGTTGATAATAAATATATTGTAAAAACATCACAAGATATTATTCTTAAACAAGATAAATTAGTAAGTGGTGAAAATATTAAAACTATTAATGGTAATTCATTATTAGGTAATGGTGATATATCTATTGGTGCTGGGAATGACTGAGAAGTTGTTGATACAAGTGATTTTGTTTCTAATAATAATTATCAAATTAAAAATTTTGATAAAGAAAAATATATTTATTCTATTTTTGCACAAATAACAGGTGATAATGAAGCGAGCGGACATTTACAAACATATAAAGGTTTTGTTGAACAAATTTCTAATATGTTTAAATTACTTAACCAAAATAATTATGGAAGTATAGTTATTAATAAAACTGGAATGATTTCATTTTGAATTGGAAATGATTTTGGGGAAGCACAAAGAATACATATTGAAAGAAAATTGGTGAGTTAATTATGAAACAAGATAAAACAACTTGATTAAAGGGTGCTTTACCTTGAAATTGATTTAAAAAAGACCCTATTTTAACTGATAAATGAACACATAAAGATATTGAAAATTGAAAAATAAAATATATTATTCGTAGTTGAGTAGTTAGTTTTTATACAC
>NZ_JXYY01000097.1:0-2031 GCF_016082235.1 Spiroplasma sp. hyd1 | reverse complement strand
ACAAATATTTGCAATTTTTTAACAAGTAATGCAAGAAGTCTAATATATAAAAATGTTGTAATATATGAAGCAATCGTAAAGAAAACAGGAACAACTATAAAAATTATTGTCATAAATCCTCATCCTGCATAAACCTTATCATAACTAATCGTTACCATTGTTTCAAATTGTCCATACATGTAAATTTGCAATGGAATTGAAAGTAAATATCCAAAAATTAAACCACCCATAATTGTTATTAATGTTTTAACAGTGAAAATTCACACCAACTCACTAGTACGATATCCTAGTGCTTTAAAAATCCCTAATTGTTTTCTTGTTTTGTTCATTTCTTTTTTCATAACAAAACTAATAAAAATAAATGCTAAAACAATCATTCCAATTCCTAATAAGGTATAAATTGTTGTTGTTACTTTCATTGAACTGATCTTTGAAATTGGTCCTAATGAATTATATGCCATTAGAACACCACTACTTGCTAAATAAACTGATTTATCAAAATTATTTTTTTGGGTAAAAACATTGCGTAAAGTAGTAAATGATGAATTGTTCAAAAAATTAACTTTTTGATTTATGCCAAAATTAAAACCTTTTGGTTTGTTTTGGTTTAGTCAAACATTTTGATACATTTTATTTAAAATATTATCATTAATAAAAACTGCAGCATATTTAGAAGGATCCCCCGTCATTGAAAAGTAATCAGATTGTGATAAGGTATCTACTTTCGTTCCAAAACCACTAATAACTGGTTCTTTTAATTCTGGAACTAATGTTCCTAAATTATAAAAATTAATTTTATCATTTAACTGATAATTATTATCTTTTGCAAATTTATCAGTAACAACAATTTCATTATCTTGTGTTTTATTTTCTCCTTTTAGCATAACTGGGTTATCAACTCATTTTCCTAAAGTGGGATTAATTTTTTTAGTTCCACTTGTAATGTAATAATAACCATCTGGTGTGATTGTAGTTGGAGTTCCATATGATTCATAATAAAATTCTAAATCAACTGATAATGCAAACTGATTTTGATAGGTCTCCATAATCTTATTATTAACATAGTAAGATGCATCATTATAATAGTTTTTAATAATATTTTTAAAAACATCATTAAAAACTTCACTAGCTAATAATGTTTTTCCCCCATAACTAAGATCTGTTGGTGTTTCGGGATAATTAAAGTAATTATTTAGAATATTTTTTAAATCTTCTCCCCATGCCAATTGATTTTCAACATTCCCAATTGGATCATTATCTTTACTCTTTAAAGCATCATAACCAACTTGTGATAAAATCCCTAACCCATTTGGGTCTTTAATTGGTGCTAAATTATAGGCTGTTGATTCAGCAACAAAATAACTATAAGTAAACTCATTTTCAAATTTACTTGGTGAACTAATTAAACTATAGTTCCAAGTATTTGTTGCCTGATTAATACTTTTATTTTTACCTGATAACTGTAATGTTGATGCTAAAATCCCAATTACTGCTAAAGATAAAATTGTTACAAATAAAATTAAACCCAATGACTCAATTCATTGTTTAAGATAGGTTCTAATGTAACTTTTTAAAACTTTCTTCATTTTTTTCCTCTTTTCTTAAATTTTTATTTAAAAAATAAGAAAAATTAATTTCGTAGTGTTAACTTTCAACCATTAATAATAATTTTTGTTTCCTTAATACTATTATCGTTTTGTGTTAGTAACAACAATTCACAATTTTCGTTAATATTATATTCATCCGTTAGATTAACTTTACTATTTTTATCATTAATTAACTTATTAAGATAAATTAAAAAGAAATCCATTGCATATGTTGTTGCTAACGTTTTTGTGGTTGCTTGTTGCATTTTTAGTAAGAAAAAAAGAGTTTTTTCCATTTTATTAGTGCTAAACTTAATAATTGCTTTTTGTAGTAAATTTAAAAAACATAATTTTATTGTTAATAAAAAAACAAGCATAAAACATAATACTAATATACTACGTAAAATATTAGTTAAAACATTAAATAAAATAAAATTTAAAAAAT
>NZ_JXYY01000092.1:0-2297 GCF_016082235.1 Spiroplasma sp. hyd1 | reverse complement strand
CACCTCCTGTTTCTAACTGTTTTAGTAACATATTGAGACCCCCTTCTTTGCCAATTAATAAAATATTAAAAGGATTTATAACTATAATCCCTGATGGTAAAATAATTTTATCATTTAACAATATTACAACTGCCATTTTTCTAAATGATTCATACATTATTTAATAATTTTATATAAAAATAGGTAAACTGCATAATATCATTTTGATCCGGGACATTTGAAATACAATTTTCAAGAGCAGTAAATTCAACAATAATTCATTTTTGTAAATCAATTAATTCTTTATTCATTTTTAAATTTAATTAATAAAATTTTTTATTAATTTGATTCTTTCCTTTTTTCTATTTGGATCTGTTGTTCCTTGTGTATGCAATTCAATACATTTTTCACACATTAACTTAAGATTATCAGTAAGTGCCTTTTTTTCTTCTAAATATTGTCTATTTTTAGTTTTAGTTAAAAAAATATTTCTATCTAGTGAAGCGAGTTTTGCAATTTGATCATTATCCATTTTTTTATTTCTATTAACAACATAAAAATTGTAAAAAAATATTTACGATCAAAACTTAATAAACTACCATTTAAGTTAATTATTTTTTTAAAAATATCTATTGCTTCCCTATAAATATATATAACAGAATTTAATGCATCTAAAGCATTTGAAAATGTATCATCATTATCATATTTTTCATAAAAATTATTGATACTCTTATCAGAATCATTAACATAACTTTCTAAATAAAAAATTAAAATTCTTGCTAAATCTTCTTGCAACTTCATACGTCTTATTTCCATATCTTTATATAATCCAAGTTCTTCTATTTCATCAAAAATTGCTAATCTTATTTTTTCAACTATAGTTTTAAATGTACCAAAATAATTTGCATTTCGTAACTCTTGACTATTTAATGCATAATTAAATGTATTTAAACGAGCAAAAATATCATATATTATATTTTTATCTTTAGTAGAAAAAACCTGACAAGGAATTTCGTATAATAATATAAGTTCTTTTTGTTCATCTGGTAAATCTTTAAAAAATAAATTAGCCACTTCTTCATTATGAACTTTTAAAATTTTAAAAGAATTATTAACATACTGCAAAATTGTAGATATTCGTTGTTGACCATCTACTACTTCTCTATTAGTTTTCATGGTAGAAGCATCTATTTCTTCAGCTAAAAAAATATGTGAAATAGGGTATCCTGGTATTCTTTAAGTAAAGAATCTATTAAATATGATTTTGCTTTATCAGGTCATACTAAATTTCTTTAATAATGTGGATTAGTAATTAATTGGTTGCTTTGTGATCAATTTAAAAAATCTATAACTTTATATTGTTTACTAGTAGTTTGCATTTTGCACCTCTTTCATTCATACTTTGATCAACTTTGTTAATAATTTTATTATATTAGATATATATAAAAAAACATAAATAAAATCTAACTTTTTCAAATAAACTAAAATTTGAATTTTTATCATAATTTTATTTAGGAATCTATAAGTAAATTTCCTTTTCTTTTTGGTTAATCCTTTCTTAACCAACAACAACATTGTGATAAACTTCTTGAACATCATCAACTTCGTCTAACATATTTAACATTTTTTCAAAGCGCTCTGCGTCCTCACCTTGTAATGTAATTCGTTCATAGGGTAACATTGTAATTTCCGCCATTTGAAATGCTTCAATTCCATTTTCATCTAAAGTTTTTTTAACACTATTAAATGCTGTAGCGGGAGCATACACAACAACTTGGCCATCTTCAGCCACAACATCATTAACATCACAATTTGCTAGCAGTAATAATTCAAAAATTTCTTCAACTGTTTTTCCTTCAAAAGCAAAAACTGCTAAATTATCAAATAAATGCGTTACTGCACCATTAACCCCTAATTTACCACCAGTTTTTGTAAAACAATTACGAACTTCTGCTATAGCACGATTAACATTATTTGTTAACGTATCAATAATAATTGCACTGCCTCCTGGTCCGTAACCCTCATAACGAATTGCTTGGTAGTTTTCATTATCATTACCACTTGCTTTTTTAATTGCACGGTCAATAACATCACGGGGAACTTGTTTTGATTTTGCTTTATCGATTGCATTACGTAATGCTAAATTAGCATTCGGATCAGCTCCGCTTTCCCGCGCTGCTAAATAAATTTCACGTGCCACCCGGTTATATAACACCGCTTTTTTCGCAGCAGTTGCTGCCATTGATTGTTTTCGAACTTCAAACGCTCTTCCCATAATTTGCTCTCCTTAAATCCTGATTTTTTCCGTATATATTATA
>NZ_JXYY01000091.1:0-2353 GCF_016082235.1 Spiroplasma sp. hyd1 | reverse complement strand
TTTACAAATATTTGCAATTTTTTAACAAGTAATGCAAGAAGTCTAATATTAATTTTATTTTTGTCTAAAAGTTCTCGTAAGAATACTTTGTTCAAGGGGCGCAATAAAATTCCAATTTTAATTTGTTCATTTATTTTTTCTAATTGGGCGGAAGTTAAAATAATACGGGTAATGGTCGCATACCCATTCTTAATCCAGTCTTCGGGTAAATTATAAATTGGATTATAATACCGATGAACTAAGACAATAATATTTGTTAGATTTTTTTCAATAATGTTTTCCAAAATGGTGTTTCCAGAGATATGTCGCGCTTCACCATTATCAGTTTTATAAATATTTTCACGCCTACTGCCGATGACATATGCATATGCGTTATGGTTTGCCTTTTTATTTTTATACTTTCTTAAGAAGTTAATAACATCTGTCTCTGTTTGAACGTAACTAGCGAAACAAAGGAATTTAACATTGCGAATTATTAGTTCTTTAGTTAAAATTTTGTTCTTTTTAATTATATATATTTAGTTACTCTTCTTCCATTCGCACTCCTTTGGGTACTGCATATATGTACCTAGTACATTATAATATAAAACTATTGATAAGATTTATTAACAATTTAATAGTTTTAAAATGTTTAAGGTGATGGCCGAAAACTTTTGGGGAACTAGAAAATTTTCTATTTACATTTTCTTGTTTTAAGTTATAATAAACAAGGTTATTTATTTAATCATACGTGGCGGTTGTGGCGAAGAGGTTAACGCTCCGGATTGTGGCTCCGGCACTCGTGGGTTCAAGTCCCATCAGCCGCCCCATTTTTAACTACAGGTGAGTAGTTTTTTTATTTTTGTAAAATTATTAAATTATTGGATAAAGTTTTTCTTGCTAGTTGGTGCTTTTTTATTTACTTAATAAATATAACTGTTATAATTATAATGTTGACGTATTTAAAATATTAATTAAATAATTTTTATTTTAAATTAATTAATATCAAAAAAACAAAATTTTATATTATGGCAACTTATAATTTTACAGACATTTTTAATTGTTTTTTGTTGTAATTTTTATTAATGGATTAATAGGGAGGCAGCACAATGGACACGTTACAAGTTGGAGATAGTGTTTTAGTACATGCTTACAAACACAATGGCTCGGTTTATCGTAGTTGAGAATCAGCTGTTGTTTTATTGTTAGAAGAAGAGTATATTGTTTTAGTAAATGAAGATGTGACCGTAACAGAATTAAACGGCAGAAAATGAAAAACAAATGAACCAGCAATTTGAATTTTTAATCGTAATAATTGGAGCAACATCATTTGTATGTTTAAAGAAACCGGAATTAATTATTATTGTAATATCGCATCGCCATTTATTATGGACCAAAAGACAATTAAATATATTGATTATGATTTAGATATTAAAGTTTTTGCTGATGGAAGTTATAAAATTTTAGATTTAAAAGAATTTAATCGAAATCGGATTGCATGAAAATATACACGTGATATTATTAATGTGATTTGAACAGAAATTGATAATTTAAAACATTTAATCAAGAATAAAAAATTTATTTTTGAACATGAGGCAGCATTAGCAATGTGAGAACAGTATTTAAAATTAAAACCAAAAATCAAAAAATAAATCCTTGATGGGATTTTTTTAATTATTACAAATAATTTAATACCTAATAAAAAGCAAGGTGCTTTTTTATTAAAATAATTCTTTTTATTGGTATTGTTTCTTTAAATATAATGGATATAATAAGACTTGTATTTAGAGAGGAGATTTCTGATGGGACAGTATAAATTTGAAAAAAATTTTTTATGAGGAAGTGCCTTTTCTGGACCACAAACAATTGAGATTATTGATTTAAGATTGAAAAATATCGTTTTTTTAATCAACAACCTTGTTTAAATGATTTTTATCATAGTTATCCAGAGGATATTAAAATTGCAAAGGAATTAAATTTTAATTCATTACGAACATCAATTCAATGGACTAGATTAATTCCAGATGGTAAAACAATTAATCCAAAAGGAGTTGCATTCTATAATAATGTTATTAATGAAATGTTAAAAAATAATATTAAACCAATTATTAACTTATTTCATTTTGATATGCCACATTGAGCGCAAGAAAAAGGGGGCTGATTATCGCGCGAAGTCGTTGATGCTTTTGCTTTTTATGCTAAAACTTGCTTTGAACTTTTTGGTGATTGTGTTGAAATGTTTGCAACTTTTAATGAACCAATTGTTGTTGTTGAGGGGGGATATTGATATGATTGACATCGCCCAAACGAAGTGTATATGCAAGCAGGAATGCAAGCACAGTGGAATAGTTTAATTGCACACTTTAAAGCGGTT
>NZ_JXYY01000090.1:0-2422 GCF_016082235.1 Spiroplasma sp. hyd1 | reverse complement strand
TTTGTTACTAAATTATTTGCTGTTTGATTTTGATATCACAATTGATTATTGTTATGATTTTCTAAATCATATTCCCTTAATAAATTTTGAATATCTCCTAAGTTTTTTATATTTTCTATACTAAATAAATGAATAAATCGCGCTCTAAATTCATCATTATTATTTCTTACTGGTAATAAATAAGCTGTTGCTACAGATCAAAACAAACAACTACCATCGGCAAGAACATCATAATTATTTATTTGTTCAATTTTTATTTTATTATTAAGAGTTTGTTGTAATGATCCCATTAATTTTCCATTAAAAGTAATTGTATCGTCATTATTTATTGTAATTTCTTGTGGTAAAAGACTATATTGTTTTAGTTTTTGCATAATTTCTTTAATTGAAATTTCAAATTTGTATGTCATATTTTCTTCATTTGTTATTTCTGCATTAATTTCTCCATGAATATTTTGTTTTAAATTTCATATAATTTGTTTTGAAACTTGATCTAATAAAATAGAAAATTTAATTTTTTGTCTTGGATTAACTTTAATTTCTTGAGAAGGTATTGTTATTTCAGAAGTTTCTTTATTTTCATATTCTTTATTGTCTGATAAATCAAATTCATCACTTAATTCTTGTATTTTTGAATCTTCAAAATTAGTTTCATTTTGATATTTTCCTTCAGCATTAAATGTTAAACCCAAAATTTTTTTTAAATATTTATTTTTTGCAGTTATATCAGCGTTTAATTCCAAATTTGAATTTTGTTTTGTTTTTGATGTTTGTGAACTTATTTTTCTATTTTTTAAACCTACTGTGATTTTAATATTTTCTAATTTTTCTTTTTTATATGTACAACTATTTGTTTTCATGTTTTGAATTTCAGATGAATCATTAGTTAACATTGTTATGTCATTACAAAGTTCTTTTGTATTTTTATTATAAATTTCATTAATATCTTTTGTTAGTTTTATATTTGAATATATTAAATCATTTTCGTCAATATTATTAATTTCTTTTATAATACTTTCTTTATTTTTATCTCTAAAACTTAAAAATATACCTTTTTTAATTAATTCACCTAAATCAATAATTTTATTTTCTTGATTATTTATTGTAAAGTAAATTTTCTTTTCATCAAAATATTTACTATTATCTTTTTTTGCTTTTATAATAGCTGATGTATTTATAATATCATAAAGTTCTAACTGTGATATATCTAAATCATAATTTAAGTAATTTAACTCATTTAAAATTGCAGTTTCATTTCTATTTAATATTTCAATTTTATTATTTTTAATACCACTTAAACTAATTAAATCATGTTTTTTAAAATATACATTTACTCATGTTCCTTTATTATATTTTCCAATTGAACTTACTGTTATTTTAGCTGATTTATTTGTTATATCTGAAACAGATAAATGTGAAATATCTATATTTCAATTTCTTAATTTTATTGAATTTAAAATGGTTTGTTGATTAATAATAAATAATTTTCCTAAATCCCTATTTATAAGAACTTCATTTATTATTTGATTATTTAAATAATCATTTCGATAATACTTGCTATCACCTGTTCTTATGACAACACTAGCAATCATATTTTTCTCAGTTACAATTCTAATTCTTTCTCTTTTTGTGCTATTTCTTCAATAAAAATTTACATAATCTCAATTATTAAAAATTACTTCTAAAAAATTATAAACAACAGAATCTGTTATAAATCAATTTCATATATCAAATTTATAAACTTTAAATTTTTTCATAACTTTTTCTCTAAAAAGTGATAAGTTATTACCAGCTTCATATTTTATAATTATAATTTCTTCTCACAAATTTGGTACAAAAGAAGCATAAAATGGGTTTAAACCAACAAGTTCATTACCATCATCAACGCCTCTTTTATTTCTATTTAGAGTTTCTAAATTATTTGTTTGTCGATAATTAATATCACTATTTTTGATATTTTCTTCTTTTTGATAAGGACTAGCGGCAATAACTGATGGTATTGTGTTTCCAGTTATCATAATTGTTCCTAATAATCCTAAAAGTATTTTCATTTTTTGTTTCCCTTCATTTTTTTACAAAATAAATTTAATTAAAATAAATTTTCAACAAAATTGAAAATTTATTAGTTTTCAAAATATAATTTGACAAAACAGTTTTATTTTGTTATTTTATACTTATGAAAATATAAATTTTGACGAGTTTTATTTTCTATTTTTTATTTTACTTTGCCAATAACCTAAATTTATTTTCAGGCAATTTGATTATATCATCAAAAATATTTAAAAGAGTAAACATTTTTTTAATTTTTGTATCAAATTTTGATTATTTTTATAATTTAAATTGATACAAAATGATGAATAATTCACATTATAATTTTGGGCGAGCGGTTGATTTTCTGAAATTTTGTGATAAAATGACTTAC
>NZ_JXYY01000126.1:0-868 GCF_016082235.1 Spiroplasma sp. hyd1 | reverse complement strand
TTTATTTTTAACATTTATAATTATTTAAAGTTTTAAACTATATGAAACCTTTATTTACATATATGTGAATGAAAGGAAATATTTAATTATGTTTAAAGTATATTTAAGTGAAATTAAGTTTAATCAAATTATAAAAGATAAGTCAAATAAAGATGTTTATTATGATGTTTATACATTTTTACGAGTTGAAGGTAAAAAAATAGTTGGTAAAGAGTATCAAGATAAATGAGTTCGCAAAGATAGTGATTTTCAAAATAGTTTGCCCGAAATGATTGAAGGTAGTTTTTACTATATAGAACTTGGTTTTAATGGTAAAGTATCAAAAATATTGCCTTATGAAGAAAATTATAACGATCAAGATTTTATTAATAAATATTCTAATAGTTCAGCAATAACAGAAAGCAATAATTAATATGCAACAACAGTTATGTATGGTTTGCGTTAATGATACTGTTTGAGAAAATGGTTCTACTTATTGCTGAAACTGTGTTAATGAAAATGTTGTTTTAATTAATCAATATTATTCTAGGTTAGATAATGAAAAAACAAACTAAGTTGTATAAACAACGATTAGAATATTTAGTTAATATTATCAATCAATGTTTACCTACTAAAATACCATTATTTATGTTAAAAAAAGCATTAAAACATTTATTAAAAAAAGAAAATATTAATTTACAAATTCTTACAGAAAAAGAGTTTTTAATTTTAAATGAAAAATTAAAAAATAAATTTTTAAAAATAGAAAGTGAGAGTGATTAATTTGAGTGATAATGTATTTTCAATGATTATTATATTTTGCCTATCATTGGAATTATAAACTTTTTAATTAATCCTATCGGAAAATCAATTACTACAATTAATTTTA
>NZ_JXYY01000107.1:0-1522 GCF_016082235.1 Spiroplasma sp. hyd1 | reverse complement strand
ATCGCAAGAAGTCTAATATAAAAAATTACAGATTGATTTAGAGTTTAAAAAAAATAGTAAAAAAGGAATATATATAAGCAATTTAAGCGTTGTAAATGATTTTTAATATATATAATCTAAATTAGAATAAAAAAACATTTATTCAAATGTTTGATGTATTCAAACCAAAATAAATGGTTTCTCGTCAAGAAACTTTAAATATAGGTAAATGCTTTTTTATTTTTGTTTTAGAAAGGAAAATAAAAAATGAATGTAAATGTAAATGCACATAATCGTTTAACAGGAGAAAATTTATATAGACCTTATATAGATAATAGTAATTTTGTTAATCAAAAATATTATGTTAAAAAAGTATATTATGGACCTTATATTAAAACGATTGTATTACCCTTAGAATGTATTAATAAATTTGGAAAAGGAAATCCCACAGGTATTAAAAATACTGGTGAAAATGAAACTAAACTATTAAATAGTCGTGTTCGTTCCCAAGCAAATTGTATTCGTAAAGCAATTCATAATTTTAGTGGTTGTAAAAATATGGGTTTTACAACTTTAACCTATGCTGAAAATATGCAAGATATTAAAAAAGCAAATTACCATTTTAAATTATTTATTAAAAAAATAAAATATCATTTTTCTAAATACAAAAAGAATAAATATGAAAACTTAAAATATTTAGTTGCTTATGAATATCAATATCGGGGAGCAGTTCATTTTCATATTATATTTAGTGAGTATATTCTTAATAAAATAATAAGAAAATATTGACCTTATGGATATAATAAAAATTTACCAGTTAAAAATGGTACTAATGAGTTTGTTAGTAAATATGTTGCAAAATATGTTGTAAAAGCATACAGTCAAGAAAAATCAAAAAATATTTATGACTTAAATACCAAAGCATATCGTTTTAGTTCAAATTGTACTGACCCAATTGTTAAGGTTGGTGTTATTGAAATGTGTGAAATGGAATTAATAGCTTCATTAAAAGGTATAAAGCATAATTTTATGTTTAATAATAAAGATGGTTATTTAATGGGTGTAAGCATTGATAGTGATTGACATAATGATTATTTTTGACAAATGGAAGAATATGTTCCATATGATAAAAAAATATTTCGGTTTTTTAACAAAATAACAGATATTGGCATATATAAAACAAGGAAAAAATTAGATAAATACCTTGATTTAGGTAAACAAAGGTACATTAAAAAAAGTACCTTCCAAACGGAAAGTACTAATCGTGCAGTATAGTCTCGTCAAAACCTATACCACATAATTAATTAAAACAAAAAAAAAAAAAAACAAGTTGGGGATATAAATTTATAAATAAATTTATTTTTTGCTTTGAAATATGTAGTTGACATATTTATTTTGTTATGTAAAATTAAGTTAGAATATTATATATAACATTTGGTTATATTTAAGTATTCAAACCAAAATAAGTGGTTTCTCGTCAAGAAACTTTAAATATAAGTAAATGTTTTTATTTTGCATTTATATTTACATTAATTTTTTAATA
>NZ_JXYY01000025.1:0-17099 GCF_016082235.1 Spiroplasma sp. hyd1 | reverse complement strand
AAACAAAATAATTTTTATTATTTCAATAATTTTTAACATTTTAACATTATCCATTGATAATTTATTAAAAATACGATACAATAATTTTAGTTGTATTTTGCATATAATCAAATATTAGTTATAGTAAGATGCACTAAAAATAATCAATTTTGGAAATTAATTATTAAGAAAATAGAGGTGGAAAATAAATGATCGGTGTTATTTCAACGGCATATTTTACAATGAAAGATAAGCACAATATCAAAACAATAAAAAAATATTGATGAAAAAACTGTGTTATCCAACATGTTAAGTACCATGGAAAAACTTTCATTATTGCAACAGTAGGTTATGGTAAAGCAAATGCAGCAATGGCTATTACTTACTTATTAGAAAAATATCCTGGTTTACAAACAATCTTGAACATAGATTTAGCCTTGTCAACAAATGACAAACATGACACAGGAGATACAACAATTTCAACAAAATTTATTTATCGTGATGCAGACTTAACAGTTTTCAAAGATATTAAATATGGACAAATTGTTAATGAACCTGAGTCATTCCAATTCGATGGTGAATTTGCGAAAGTTGTTAAAGACTTTAAATTAGGATTGACTGAAGGAGTTACTGGAACAGCAGATATGTTGATTTATAACTCAAAACAATTTAAAGAGATGGTTGACAAATATGGTCACACAATTGATGTTATTGATACTGAAGCTGGTGCAATTGCCCAAGTTGCTAAAAAATCAAGCATTAATTATATTGCTTTAAAAATTATTTACAATAATGCATTATCACCATGAGATAATGATCCAATTCATAAATTTAAAATGTATGAAACAGTAAATACTTTAAAATACTTATTAAGAAGATTATTTAACTTATTAAGTTCAAATTATATTATTGATTTATCACAATCATCACAAGATGATTTAGATTCAATCAATGAATTATTTGAAATCAAACATGACCAATGAGTTAAATTATTTAAACCAAATACTCATAAAGTATTATCAGGATTTGGACCTTCATTAATGCTAGTTGATAAACAAGAAAGAACGCCTGTTGCCTTAGATATCATTCAAGTAATGTGATCAAAAACAAAGGAAAACGAAGGACCAAGTAAAGTAATCTTAGGAGAAGATGAATGAAAAAATGCTCCTAAAAAATGATTACGTAAATTATTATTCTTAGAACAAGTTCGTGTTAATGATGATGAATTATTATGAAATAAATCAGCAAAATATGATTTAAATAATGAAAAATTATATAAAATTGAAACAGTTGCTAATGAAATTGCAGCAGCAATTGCTGAAAAATGTCAAGACAAATCATCATACACATATAATGGTGCAACAGTACCAGAAAAATACTTATTAGTAAATGTTGATGCTAGAATTTCATTTTACATCACACACAACCAATCACATGAATTTGTTGAAGATAAAAACTTTGGTGCACAATTAGTAAGCAATGAATTTATTAAGTATTTAAATGAAGCATTAAAAGATGTTGACTCACCATATCAACAAATTGTTGTTTATATGACAATCCCAGCTTTAGACTATCGTAAAATCCCAGTGTTTATTCCTTCAAATAAAGGAGCAAACAGAGGGGTTAAATTTGGAAACTTAAACCAAAAATTACAAAAAGATTATACAGTTGTGGATATTACAAGAAACGATTATGACCCAATTAAAGTTGGTTCATTCAAAGTTACAATTCGTTTAAAAAGTGAATAATTATTAATTTTATTATAAAAACAACCCAAGGGTTGTTTTTATTTTGTAAGATAGTGTTATACTTATTTGTAATTAAGGTTTAAGAAAGGGCAAGGAAATCTAAAGTATGACATATGATGAAGAAACACACGTAGCACAAAATAATAATGCCTCGGGAGTTGGCGCAGAGGATGTTGAAAGTAAAACAATTAATGCTTATAAAGAAGGGCATCGGAAAACAAGAAGTCGTGAACGAATTTCTCGCAAAGAATTTAATTTACGATTTAAGAGTTATTTTAAATCACGATTATTTCGTGATTATGGGTATATTACTTTTGCGGCATTTCTAGCAATGGTTAGTTATGATTACTTTATTGCCGCAACAACAAGTTACGGAATTATGCCGAGTGGAATTGGAGCGATTGCAAGGGGAGTTGCGGCTGCAATTTGACCACACCAAGATCAACTGGCATTTCAAACAAGTATGTATTGAGTTTTTTTCTTTATTCTTAATTTACCACTATTTATTTTTGGTGTAATTAAAATTGGGATTCGGTTTTCAGTTCGGACAATTGTTTATATTACATTACAAAATGGTTTCCACTTTGCTTTTGCTTATATTCCACTTATTAATCCCCAAGAACTATTTTTTATTACTAACTATAATAGTTTAAATGTTTTTAGTAATTATGGTGGAATGTATCAAATTTGATTATTTGTCTTTGCGGCGGTAGCAGGAATTTTAAACGGAATCGCTTATGGATTAGTTTATAAGGGTGGTGCTTCGACGGCTGGAACTGACTTTGTTTTAGCTTATTATTCGGTTAAAAAGAAAACATCAATTGCTAATTATAATCGAATTGTTAATTATATTATTGTTATTATAATGTTAGCAATTCATACGGCATTATTAACACGTAGTGAAATTACTAGTGTCTATTTTGGAAGAGATTGAGCAAACCATCTTGACGCAATTAAAAAACTTGGTTTTAATATTGATGAAAACGGTTTAAATGGAATTGATTTTGCAAGTCATAAAGCGAAATACTTCTTTGGTCCCGTCTTATTTGCATCATATTTATTTGTGGTAGTTCAATCAATTACAATTGATATTATTTTCCCAAAATTTAAATATCGTAGTTTAATGATTATTACTTCAAAAGGCGATGCTGTTGTTTCAGGACTACAATATGTTCATTATCCAAATGATATTGTTCGTCTTCCTGCTCGTGATCATTATGAAGGAAATGATATTAATAACGAAGTAATTATTGTTTCAACATCCTTGTTAGAATATAAATGGATTAAAGCCGCAATTGTTGTTTCTGATCCAGATGCAATAATCTTATCCCATAAATTAGATAAGATTATTGCAAATTATAAGGTTGATAAATATTAATTATGTTTTAAAATTAAATTTAATCAGACAAAACTCTTTTGAAGAGTTTGATAGTCATGCTTAATAGTTTCAATCATATTATCAAGCATGACGTTTTTATTTAAACTAATATTAAAGTTGAAAAGACTGTCGCAGTTATCAATTCAACTATTTGTTGAAATTGTTGCTAGTTGGAGGGATAATGCTTTAGGTGTAACTTTAATATTTGGGATTAAGGTAGTTGTAACCATATTATCTAGGATAAGAGTTTTGAGTGTTGGGGTAATATTTGGATTAGTTTGATCGTATCAAAAAAAATTATCAAAGGTTAAATTATTTTTAGGATACTTATTTTTTCGATTAATTTCAAAAGCATTATTTTGAAAATTTGATGTTGTAACTGTTAAAAATAAATAACGGTAGTATTGTGTGTTGTATGGTTTTGGCATTAAATTTGGTTCTAAATTATCAACAACAGTTGTTGTTGCTTGGCTAATCGAACCAATATTAAAAGCTATATTTTGATATTTTCCAACGATAATTTTATCATTAACTTTAAATTCGTTAATTGGGTAATGATTAGTTGGCGTAATGGTTCATTTGGTTGTAATGTCAGTAATCGTTACGTCAGGCATTATGTTAGCAAAAATAGTATTATATAAATCAATTAATGACGTAATGTCAAAATTATTTTTAATTTGTTGTGTTAAATCCTTTTGGTGCTTTTTAATAAAAATAATAAGAGTAGTAGTTGTTATAAAACAAAGGAATGCCACAATTCCTACTGGTAAAAAAATTGTTTTATTTAGTTGAAAATGAAGATCATATGTAACAACAAAACTAAAAATCGTTAGGAATAAACTAACCATAATGAAAAGATAAAAAAATAAGTTAATTCATTGTCAAGCAACAATTCTATCTTTCTTTTTTATAATTACTTTTTGATAAACATTATCAATCGCTATTTCAATTTGTTTACTATTTTCTTCGTTAATCATGATAATCCTTTCATTATTAATAAATTATTTTTTCTTGTCTTTATATATGATATTATAAAATTAATGAGAAAGAAAGGGAGAAATTAAAAAATGAAAGATTATAATTTAATTATTGGAAGTCATGTTAGTATGAACAAACAACAAAATTATTTGTTAGGAGCATTAACAGAAAGTTTAAATAATGATGCTAATGCAATGATGATTTATACTGGGCCACCACAAAATACAATTCGAGTTAGTACTGACCATTTTTTTATTTCAGAATTTTATCAACAGTTACCTGTCCAACATTTTTCAATTGACAATGTTATTATTCATGCCCCTTATATTATTAATTTAGCTAATACAACAAATCCTAGTACATTTGAAATTGCTGTTGAATTTCTAAGAAAAGAAATTATTCGTGCTGATGAGATTGGAATTAAAACAATTGTTTTACACCCAGGCAGTGCTGTTGGTGCTCCTGAGCAAGTTGGGTTAGATCGAATTGTTGAAGGTTTAAACTTAGTATTAACTTCAGAACAAAAGGCAAAAATTGCTTTGGAAACAATGGCTGGAAAGGGCAGCGAATTAGGAACTAACTTTGCACAATTAAAATATATTATTGATAATGTATTGTTGAAGGACAAAGTAGGGGTTTGTTGGGATACTTGTCATATGCATGATGCTGGTTATCAATTTAAAGAAAACTTAGAAGATATTATTAATGAATTTGATCAATTAATTGGTTTAGACCGTTTGTTATGTTTACATATTAATGATAGTAAAAATCCTTTGAATGCACATAAAGACCGTCATGAAAATATTGGTTATGGTTATTTAGGATTTGAGACCCTTTTGAAAATTATTTATCATCCAAAGTTAGATGGAATGATAAAAATTTTAGAAACACCATATGTTGGTGAAAAAGGAAAAGATTTTGCTCCATATAAAACTGAAATTGCAATGATAAAATTAAAACAATTTACAGACCCGTTTCAAGAGAATGGTAAAATAAAAATAGATCTAGGAGAATAAAAAATGCCAGCAAAAAAAATTATCACTAATTTATATCTTGGTGACCATCATAGTATTCCAACCGATGCTAACTTAGTCATCAGTTGTGCGGCTGAAATTTATCGTGAACAAATTCAAAAGCACAACATTAAAAATGATAATCAAGAGTTTATTTGAACTGATGATCAACATATTTATTTTAATTTTAAAGATTATTCAACTTTACAAGAGTTAGATGTTAATGTTGTCATTCAAGCATTAAAAGTTATTGAAAATAATATTAAAACTAAAAAAATTTATGTTCATTGTATTTGAGGTGTTAATCGTAGTGCTTCAATTGTTTTTATGTATTTAGTTGCTAAAGGATATATTAATGATGATGATTTTGATAGTGCTTTAGAACAGTTTGAACGAATTTATCCGTATATTAATCCAAACCCAGGATGATTTGATTTTTTAATTAATGAATTTCCTTATACACATTTAATATCAAATTAATAAAATAAAAATCTAAGTAATGATTACTTAGATTTTTATTTTATTAACGTTTTCCTTTACAACATTCACACTTCTTGTTAATACAATCTGTGCAAGAAATACAAATTAAACAAGAACGACATCCTACTTTTGGTTTACTACAGGTACGACATGACATACAATTATGGTTTTTTGCGGGACAACATACATCCATTACTCTTCACCTCTATTTTCTTTACCACTTTTTAATTGTATCATAAATTATAATGTAGTTTTATTAGCGCGATTTTTTTCTTGTCAGTCACGATGATATTCATCAATCAGTAATTTTAGTTCAGGCACAAGTTCTTCTTGTTTACATGATTTATAAATTTTACCTTTTTTAAAAATAATGCCGCCATTTTTTCCCCCAGCAATTCCGAGGTCAGCTTGTTTTGCTTCACCAGGACCATTAACAACACAACCTAAGATGGCAATTTTTAATGGAAATTTCATGTTCTTGGTATATTCCTCAATTTCTTTGACTACTGGGAAGAGATTATATTCAAGCCGACCGCAAGTTGGACAAGCAATAACATCAACAACATTATCATAAAGCCCAAGGGCATTTAACATTCGTTTTGCAACTTCAACTTCGGCAATTGGATCAGTTGATAAACTAATCCGGATGGTATCACCAATCCCATTGAAAAGAAGGGGTGCTAAGCCACTACATGATTTGATTGTTCCGGTATGATGACTACCAGCTTCAGTGATTCCCAAATGAAGGGGATAGTTTCATTCTTGACTAGCTAAGGTATAAGCTTCAATGGCCATTAATGCTTCGGTTGCTTTTAACGATAAAATAATATCATAGAATCCTAGATTTTCTAATATTTCAATATGACGTCGAGCACTTTCAATCATTGCTTTTGGTGTTCAACCGTATTTATTGACTAGATCTAAAGAGAGACTTCCTGAATTAACCCCAATTCGAATTGGGATTTTTTTCTCTTGACATTTTGCGACAACTTTTTTGGTATTTTCAATACTACCAATATTGCCGGGATTAATTCGAATTTTACTAATTCCAACATCAGCGGCAATTAGAGCAAATTTATGGTTAAAGTGAATATCAGCCACTAAAGGACAGGGCGCATGTTCAACAATCGTTTTCAAAGCTGCTGCATCATCTTTGCCTAATACTGCTACTCGGACAATTTCACATCCTTCTTGATATAATTGATTAATTTGGGCTAAAGTAGCTTTAATATCGTGAGTTTTTGTATTAGTCATTGATTGAATAACAACTTTGTTTTGACCACCAATTTGGATGTCACCAACCATTATTTTTCTTGTGTTATTTCGTTTATTCATTGTTCAAACATTCCTTATCTTTGCAATAATTTTGTTTATGTAAAAGAAGAGCGGTAGGGGAGTTGGGGATACCGGTAGGGGAGTTGAAAAAACCCAGTAAAATCAAGGGTTTTTTAGTTTCACATAAATTATAATTATTGGATTATCCTTTAGATAATTTCACAATAATCATACGACTAAAAGCAGATAAATTCAACATTAAAGTTAATTTTTGTGTTTTCTTGGTTATTTATGATCACATGTTGAAGGAACTAATTGAAATATTAACGGAAATTAAGCTTTTATTAACTATTTTAAATATCACTAAAACGCAGTAAAATCAAGAGTTTTTATATTGTTCCAATTTAATTCCAATTACATTCCATTATTGTTCCAAATACGAAAAAAAATATAAAAAGTTAATTGAATATTGTTGAATTTTATTTTTTGAACTATATAATTATAAATGTCTAGGGAAGTATAAGAATTGTACATTTATTAATTATAATAAATAGCACAAGTTTAGCCCTATCAATATGACCATACTTTGTATTATATTTATCTTATACTTCATGGATACCCTAAAAAAACAATCTCACCCGGATTGTTTTTTTCATTTTTATTTTTATTTTAATTTTTTAAATTGCTTTTTATAAAAAAAGAGTTATGATATAAACATAAAAATAAATAATATACCTGTATATGCTAGTAATATGGTCTAGCGTTTCTACGTCTTACCATGGGAAAAAGACTCTATAGGTTAATGATTTTGCTTTTCAGACATTAACCCTTCATATTTTAATTGAAAGTAACGGGCTAATGTTTTTTATTTTTAGAAATATTAAATTTAAAAAAGGAGCAAAGAAATGAAAAGTCTTTTACAAATTTTTACAACAATTACTGTTGTTGGCGCTTCTGCTGCTAGTGTTGTTGCTTGTGGAAAGAAATATCTTTTTGATAGTAGTATTTGAGTTATTACCGATGGTGGAACAACAAGTGATCTTGCTTTTAACCAATTAACATGAGAAGGGGCTAGTAAATATGCTGTGGCAAGAGCAAACCCAACCTTACCATTATCACAATGAAAGCAATCAAACTTAAGAGCAAGTTATTTTGAACCAGTTAGTCAAACACCAGGTGATTTTAAAAGTGCTTATATTACCTCATCTATTTCTGGCGCAAAAACATTTGTACTACCTGGTTTTAACCATGGTAATACAATTGGGTGAGCAGCAGGTTTAGTTGATAATATTATTTATATTGATGGCAGTGGGCAAGGGATACATATCAATATGAATCCAAGTGGACCATTAGCAAAAAATATTATTGGTATTACTTATCAAGCAGAGGCATCAGGATTCTATGCAAGTTTAGCGGCAAGCATTTATTTAAATGCACATCAGCAAGAATATGATAATCAATTAAAAATTGGAAGTTATGGTGGAATGGATAATCCAATTGCTGTTTCAAATTATATGTGAGGGTTTTTAGTTGGGACTGATGTTTTTAATGCAATCATTAATTCATTACCTGGACAAAAAATGAATTATTTAAAAGATGAAATTCTAAAACAAGTTCAAGTTATTAATAGTAACATCAGTACTTTGCAACCAGTTGCTAAAGTGCAAAATGTTTTAAACAAAAATGAATCATGATTTTCACAATCGTTTCAAGCTGGTGATGGAAAAATTATTAGTGATGAATTATTATCTCGTGGTGCTAAAATTATTTTTCCTGTTGCTGGAGCACAAGTACAAGATACTGTTAATCAAATTAGAATTAATAAAGTTAATGCAAAGATTGTTGGTGTTGATACTGAACAATCAAAAATTTATGGTGAAGATATTGTTGTAACAAGTGCCTTAAAACAAATTTTAACATCAACTTTTGATGCTTTAAATAACATTTATTCATCAGAATGTGGTTATGATGCAAAAAATAATAGTTGAAATGAAAATAATAGCACAAAAAAATGTTGAATTAACACCGACCAAACCTCAATTGATCATCCATCATGAACGGGGATTGAAACAACAAAGTGAGTTAAAACAAACTTAGTTAATTTTTTACACAATGTATCTGATAATCAAAGTAAAAATACGCCGTTTGATAGGATGGTAAAAGTATTACAACATGCTTATAAAGATGGAATTGATAATCATTCGCCAATTGGAATGAATGCTTTCTTTAGTACCCTTCAAAATACTTATGAAAATCAAACAACATTAAAACAATATTTATTAGCAGCAATTGAGAACGCATTATAATTAAAGAAAATGAAGGTGAAACTTAGATGATAATTAAGTTTTTCTTATATCAAATTATTTGCATTAAAATTAAAATTATAATAACAATTTGTTAAAAGTATGAATATACTTTTTTTAAGGATAATATTAATGAAATGAATCTTGTTATTTTAAGGAGTTTATTTTATGCAAAAAATATTAAATAATTTTTTATGTCAAGTCAAAAATCATTATGTTTTATTAAATAATGATAATAAAAATTGATCACTTCAAAGTCTTAAAATAAAAAATTTAACAATGCTTTTGATATATGAATTAAATTAATAAACATTAATAAATATAATTATAGAAAAAAGGAAGTAGATATAAAATGAGCAAATCAAAGTTAATAATTTCATTTTGTACTAGATTGATATTAAATGGTAGTAATAAAAAAAGGAAAGTAGAAATTGTTGTATGAAAAAAAATAATAAGGGTATTTAAATTGTCTATAAGAAACAGATGAAACTAAAATCAATTATTTTAAGTTTAATTTTTTGTACAACAATAATTTTTCCTAATCTAATATAGTTATTACCAATAATGTTTTTCTTCAGTATAATAAAAACAAAACCGTAATTAATCGCAATGTTAATCAAAATAATATTAATAGTAATCATTATGGCAATGGATTATGGCGATGGGATTTATACCCAAGCTCGTAATCGTGGTCAAACAAATTTTGATTTAGCAAAAGCAACAACCGTAAGGACTCGTCATAACTTAAAAGAAATTATTCATAAAGTCTATGATGTTAATGTTAATGATAAAACATTAAACCGTTTCTTAGGCGTAACACCAATGATTGGGGTTAATGATACCGTTGAAGGGGTTTTCACCTTAGAAGATGCAAAAGAACTTTATAATTGATCCCATGAAGAAAACTTAGCATTTATTAGTATGTGGTCAGTTAATGATGATAAAGGATTTATTGGCCAACAACCAAGTGCTAAAACAATCACTTCTCATGGTTTAAATTATCTGCGTGAATGAGACTTTATGCGTGCTTTTAATGGTGACTGACAAGAGTGAGTTAAAAGACCTGCTAGTGATCCATTTAGAAATAAAATCACAAGAATCTTATCTTAAAAATAAGATTTCTTTTTTAATTAAAAATTATAGTATAATTTAATCAACAAAAGAGTGGAGGAAGCGATGATTAATATTGGTCCCGTTGTATTATGACAAGTTATAATCTTTGTCTTATTAAACCTTGGTATAATAATTGGTCTTTTCGTTAAAACGCTTGGTAGCTTATATTTTATGGGGGCAAATGTTATTTTGTTAGGCATGCTCTTTTTTATCGCGCCATTAATTATTCCAAGTTTAGCAGCCAGTTTAAATAATGTTCTTAAGCCAGTTCTTAACAATATTCCCCAATTAAATAGGGCATCTATTATTGTGGCAAATTGGTTGGCAATTATCATTTTATATGGAGCATAAATTATTGGAACAAACACCATTTTGTTTTCTGTTTATGTCCCAATTCTGCGGAAACAATTTAAAAAAGTAGAAATTAATCGTCCCATTAATTATCTTTTTGGGGCTGTGTTTGGTTTTTGTACAATGATGATATTTAGTTATTTTTTAACAAATTTACTTTCAACAAACGTTTTTTATAACAAAAATAATTTCTCCCAAGATTTACCAACAATGATTAATGCAACAAGAAAGGATGCTAGTAAATATCCAAATCAATTTCGCCATAGTCCAACGAATAAAATGTTTAATTGATTACCATCATGACAAGTTCAAAAATCTGGTGATGCTATTGCCTATTGATTCTGAATGGCAATTGGGTTAAAAAATGATTCATCATTATCCGATATTATTGATTCAATTTCTAATTCTAATGATTTTATTGACAATATTGATAACGCCTTAAATGGTCTTAGTGATAATGAAAAAAATGATGTTGTTAATGATATTGTTAGTCCAATTGTTGATAAAATTGATGATAATACTAATGGGTTACCAGCAACAAGTATTAATTGAAGTAACATTAATCAAGCTGTTATTAGTTGAAAAAATAACAACCCTGACCAACAATTTAAGGGAACTTCGATTGAAACAATGATGACTTCAACACCAAATGATGAAAGTAATCCATATTATTATTATTTTGTTAAGCTTCGTGAATATGGTGAAACAACGACAACAAATAGTGAATTTTCCGTAATTTTAACTAATGGCAATAAGTTTTATACAACCTTAAAAAACATTTATTTCCTAGGAAAAATCACCCCAAATGCAACTACCATTCAAAGTTTTAATACTATTATTAACAAATATGTTATTGGTATGACAATTATTAATCCTGGTGAAAATGATCCGTTATATCCAAATTATCAACAATTATCATCGTGGTTTATTTAAAAAGATAATCAATATCAAACCAAATCCTGAATTATGATAAAATAATACCAGAAAGGAAAGATAACGATGTCAAATAAAGTATTAGTAATTTATGGAACTGTTAGTCCTAATGATAAATCATATTCAAAAGCGTTAGCAGCTCGTTTTATTAAACATTATCAAGCATTAAATGCAAATGATGAAATTATTCATTTAGATTTAAATAATACCGCAATGGCTTTAAAAACATTAACGCGTGATAACTTTGATAGTTATTTTAATGTCGAAGATGCCGATGTTTATATTAACCAATTAAAAGAAGTACAAAAGGTTATTGTTGTTTGTCCAATGAATAACTTTAATGTTTCTGGGTTAATGAAAAATTATTTAGATCATGTCTTAGTTGCTAACAAAACATTTTCATATAAATATTTAAAAAAAGGGGATTCGATTGGATTACTATCACATTTAAAAGTTCAAATCTTAACAACCCAGGGAGCACCTTTTGGATGATATCCATGAGGAAACCATACTGAATATTTAAAAGGAACTTGAGAATTCGTGGGAGCAACAGTTAATAAACCAATTTTAGTGGCGGGAACAAAAGTACCTCCAACAAGTTCATTAGCACCAGATGAATTAATTGATCAATATGATGAAGAAATTCAAAAAGTTGTTAAAACATTTTAAATAAAATAACATAATAAAAAACTCAATTTTAAATTGAGTTTTTTATTATATCGCAAATTAATTAAATATTTTATCTCAAAGGCTACGTTTTTCATTTTTAATTTTATCTAAATCAGCCTTCAGTTTATTAAGTTCTTTTGTTTTATTTTGTAAATCATATTCCAACTTATTTTTTTCTTCAATCGTTTTATTTAATTCGTTTTGCGTTGCTTCTTTTTCTTGTGTCATCTTTGTTAACGCTGTTGTCAGCGCTGTTACTTTTTTCTCTAACTCGATTTGCTTGATCTAATTTAGCTTTTAAATCATTTATTATTGTATTTAAATCATTTAATGCTTTCTCATGATTCTTTATTAACTCTTCATTTTTACCTTGTAACTGTTTTAGTTCTTCTTTGAATTTATCAACTTCCACCGTTTTATCCGTTAGATTTTTTTCTAAATTGGTTTTTTCTTGGTCTAAATTAGATAATTGTGCTTTAACAGCTGTTAATTCTTTAAGACAATCACCACAATCTAACTGGTCTTCTTTAATTCGATAAGTTAACTGATTTTCTTGTTTTGTGACCATTTTTGTTTCATAAACTTTTGTTCGTTGTGGTTCATAAAACTAGTAGTAATACAAATAATAAATATGGAGTTAATTGTTATTTTAATAAAAACTAATTATTGTGCTCATACTGATGTGATAGTATTTGGAACAATCCCAATTAAATTAATTCCAACACCATTTCCGTTATCATATGATGGAATATTTCAAATATATCATTGGGCAATTAGAATTGCAGCAACAATGCCAGCAACAGCAGCAATTTCGGGGATGGCACCTAATAAGGAAGCAATAACACCACCAACTGAACCTAAATCATTTTGAATGGTTGTTGTTAAACTATGATTTAAATACAAATGTGAATAAACGAAGTAATAATCTCATTCATCAATACCATCTTTTAAATTTTTAATAATTCCTGATGTATTATTTAATTTATTATTTTGATAGAATGTTTGATTTTGCAATACTTGTTTTTTAAGTTGACCAATATTTTTTTCAATGTTATTATATTTACTATGAATATTTGATGACTTTGACAATACTAAATATATCATCTCCTGGTAAAAATATTTATACATATTTCCACAAATATTATTTACAGTTTCATTATATTCTTTTCTATTCTGGTAACAATGTCTTTAATTATAATTTTCTAAATATCAACTTTGTTTCAAACTTTTAAAAAAATAACGTAAATAATTTGCAAAAAAGAAGAGGGGTAAGAACAAAGAGTTCTTTGTTCTTACTTTGAAATTTGGTATAATTATGTTAACTAAAAGGTGATAAAATGCAAAATAACAAATTTAATTATTACAATTGAGCAAACAATAAGTGAGCAAAGAAATGACGAATGTCGAATGAGGTTAAACAACGATTATTGACCCTGAAGGGAAAAATTCATTTTGTCCCATTGTGAAAACCAGCAGAAATAACAGTTGATCTTGATAATCATCAGTTAATTGTTCCAAAAAATTTAGCATTTTTAATGCAAAAATATCAATTACCACAAACATCGTATTATCTTTTTAAATATCATAATATTAATAATCTAATGCTAGAATGTAATTATATTATTAGTAATTATTCAACTATTATTGAAGCTAAAATTGATCAAAAGGTTATTTCCTTACAATGATCATTATCATATGGTGCTTATTTCTTTAAGAAAATTACCAATTATATTTTAGATCAAGATACCATTTTAGAAACATATCGTGCAACAAAAACCCGAAAACAACGATTGCTATTTCGTCATAAAAACCAACATGCTTTTAACAAAACAAAATGAAAGGAAGAATAAACTTTAATGAAAATGCGCTTAGACCAATTATTAGTTAATCATAAGTTAGCACCTTCACGTGAAAAGGCAAAAGCAATGATTTTAGCTAATAATGTTTTAGTTAATAATGTTCCAGCTTTAAAAGCTGGTGAATTAGTCGATGTTGATAGTCTTATTACCTTACGAGGAGAACCATTAAAGTATGTTTCTCGTGCTGGTGAAAAATTAGCAAAGGGATTAGAAGCCTTTCAAATCAACGTTGATAATCTGATTTGTCTTGATATTGGTTCATCAACTGGTGGTTTTACTGATTGTTTATTACAAAATAATGCAAAAAAAGTTTATGCTGTTGATGTTGGTACTAATCAATTAGCATGAAAATTACGAAATAATCCCCAAGTAGTCTCGTTGGAAAAAACTAACTTTCGTTATGTTACAAAACAATTATTTGAACTCGATCAAATTGAATTTGCTTGTTGTGATGTTTCTTTTATTTCGTTAGATAAAATTATTCCACCGTTAAAAGATATTTTATTATTAGATCATTATGCTTTTTTCTTAATTAAACCCCAATTTGAAAGTACAAGAGAAACAGTTCATAAGGGAAAAATAAATAGTAAGGAAGCTCATCAAAGGGTCATTGAAAAAGTAATTAATTTAGTTCTCACAAACGGTTTTAGTATTATTAACCTAGATTATTCACCAATCTTAGGTAATAAGAAAAAAAATATTGAATTTATTTGTTTATTACAACGAACAACAACTCCGGTTAATCATTTGTCTGATTGCAAAATTATGGAAATTGTTGAAAATGCTTGAAATTCTTTACTATCTTAATTAACTTTTAGGATATAATATTATCGGAACAAGAATGGAGGGTCAGAATTTATGGCTAAAGGAACAATGAGTGGCGATGTCGCAACATTAATTGCATCAAATCATCTTAAAGTTGGTGATACATTAACATTCAAAGCAGACACTGTTAAATGAGAGGACTTTGAATTAACAAATCTTAAGAAAGAATATAAAGTTATTTCCTCAATTCCTAGCATTGATACTAGTGTTTGTTTATTACAAACAAAACAATTTAATGAAACAATTCTTAATAAATATCCCGCTGTCCAATTAATAACAATTTCCCGTGATTTACCATTTGCCTTACAACGGGCATGTGAATCATTTGTTAATCCCGAACATATTTTATTATCAGATACAAACTATCGTGAGTTTGGTCACAAAACAAAGTTATACTTTGAATTTAATAATTTACTAGCCCGTAGTGTGATGGTACTTGATCAAAATAACCAAGTTATTTATCTCCAAATAGTATCACCAGTTAGTTCTGAACCAAATTATCAAGACACTTATCATTTCTTAGATACTTTGGTAAAATAATAGGTACCCCTTAAAAAGGGGTACCTATTATTTTAAATTAAAACTTTCCAAATTATTTCATTAAGAAAATAATTATCATTATTATTAAAAAAATAACATTGTTAATTTTTTCTAAAAAATATATACTATTTGTTGTATTAACCCTAATTATAATTTTTATCATCCATCATATATGGCAAATTTATCCATTAACAGATATTTTTTTTGATAAGAGAGGTGTTTATTACAAGTATTTTATGAAAGGAGAACACAAAAACCATGGCTTTCGAAAATAACAATACAAACGAAACTAAAAAGAGATTAGCAATGCCAGACAGTGTCTTCATTGGTTGTGAACAACATGCTAATGATTGCCCAAAATGTGCGGCAATGCAAGAATCACAAAAGTCAATTTTAACATGTCAAATGTGTGAACAACCGGTGTTTTTCTGTCGCTCAAAACCTTGTGAGTATAAATTGCATTGTACCAATCCAGAATGTATTAAATCAAAACATAACTTTGTTTTTATTGGTAAAAACAGTACTAAAACAAAAAGGTATCAAGATCAACAGTTTTAAAAATAAAAAAATATTATTAAAACAGATAGTTAAAATAGAAAGCATAACAAGATGGATATTAAATTATTGTTACAGCATTATATTTTATTAAGTAATACTAGCAACCTTGAAAAATTAGATAACCATACTCAAACCTTAATTTGAGGGGGAGTAATTGCAGTTAGTATTATTTTTATTGTTGTTTTTTTATCAATTCATTTTTTTTACTGACGAAATAAGAATAATCAACGCCACACACAACGATTAGGGGTAACGCGTGAGCGTGGTGTTTTATTTGAAATTAGACGAAGTATTTTCTTAATTCTAACTTCATTATTTGCAATTTCCTTAGCTGTTGGTATTTTCACTATTATTAAGATAAATGTGTAATTTTTAACTATTAACAAAACTAATAAAACACAAAATTACTTTTTAACAGAAAGAGAGGAAACGTAATGCAATATTTGCAAAAATTAGGAAAAGCGCTTCAATTTCCAATTGTTGTGTTGCCCGTTGCCGCCTTGTTACTAAGGTTAGGAGGGGTAATGAACGATGTATCAATCAACCCTGACCTATCCCAAACCGGATTATTATCAGCAATTTGATACATTGGCTCGATTTTTCAGGCAGTTGGAAACGCAGCAATTAGTAACTTAGCGCCATTATTTGCAATTGGATTAGGATTTGGAATGGCCAAAGACTTTCGTGGGGAAAGCTGCTTTGGTGGCATTTTTTGGATGAGCTGTAATTGAAGGATTAATGGGAATTGTTCCCCAATGATATTACAATAACGCATTATTAGGACACACCCCAATTGGTAATTTCCAAGATAATCAATTTTGAGCAGTTCCACATTCACAAATTTTATATGTCTTTGATTTTAGTGTCGGAGACACAATCAAAGGTTATGGTGCCAAATATAACATTAGTATGAGGGGTCTTTGGTGGAATTTTAGCAGGATGTCTTGTTGCTTTAATTTACAATAAATATTCAAATGTAAAATTACCAGCAGCATTAGGATTTTTCTCAGGACGTCGTTTTGTCCCAATGGTGACTGCTGGGGAGTGTTGCAAATAAACGGGTATTATTTAATTTATTTAAAAACAAGAAACTTTTT
>NZ_JXYY01000035.1:0-14235 GCF_016082235.1 Spiroplasma sp. hyd1 | reverse complement strand
TATTTTTTACAAAAGTAAAATATAATAACATAATATAAAATTATATTTTGTATCAAGCACATTATTTTATTAAAAATTTAAAAAAGGGACATTTTATTTTTCCTTAATATAAGGAGGGGAAAAAATATATGAAAGGGATTAACAAGAGGAAAAATATTTCCGAAAACAATATTTTAGTTGCAAAAGAGTATGACCAAAAGTTTAATAATGTTGAGTTAGATTATCAAGGGGCAGCAGATAAACGAACATCATGACTGGCGGAGATGAAATATCGAACTAGTATCTTTAATCATCATCGTCGTGAATTTTTTGATCGTTTTCCATTATTAGGTTATTCGTTAAAACGAATCTTTTTTGCCATAATTACATTATTATTAGCAATTTGTGTTATTTTTATTTTATTACGATTAGTAACATCAGATGATATTTATATTTCTGATATTGATATTAATAAATTAAATATTCTTCCTGGAACACCAGAATATAATAATTTATTAGAACAAAGAATGAAAATCTTTGGTGTATATGGTTCAATTTGAACCCAATTAGGGACATATTTATATAATATTATACCGTTTTTTAAAAAGACAATTATTGTTAACAGTGCTTTTGATCCCGTAACGGGACAATTAGTTGGAGATAAAATTACAACATTCTTTTATTTAGGGGTTGTTTTTTCAACAGCTGTTGCCCAACCAGGGGAATTAGTATCAGAAATTTTTGCCAAAGCAATTCCGTATTCATTTGCTTTTGGTTCAGTTGCTGTGTTATTAGCTTATTTAATTGGTGTTCCCCTAGGAATTATTTCTGCTAAAAATAAAGAACGTAGTGTTGATAATACGATTAATGCCGCTTCAATTATCTTTTTAGCAATTCCTCCCGTTGTTTTAGTGGTGGGCGTTTATTTGATTTCAATTAATGCTTTTTATGCTCATGGGTTATTTAGTTCTGGAACCTTTTATACTAAGTTTTGGCCAGTTTTTGCGATTTTTCTAATGATTACCCCGCCAATTGTGATTAACACAAGACGGTATGTTATTGATGAAATGACCGCTGACTATACTAATTTTGCCTTATCAAAAGGGATGACTAATCGTTACATTTTTTATATTCATATTTTCCGTAATGCTGGAATTCAAATTTTTCGATTATTGCCAACTGCTTTTGTCACAACTATTTTTGGGGCCAGTATTTTTGCCGAACAAAACTGATCAATTCCGGGGATGAGTAAATTTATTGTTTCTGGAGTTGGAAATAAAGACTCTTTTGTTGTAATGGGATATATTCTCTTAACAGCAACTTCTGGAATTATTACTAGTTTATTAGCAGATATTATTATGGCGGTCTTAGACCCCCGTGTTAAATTAACAAAATAAAGGAGGAACAAGATGATGAAAAGAATTACAGATGAAGAGTTATTTGATTTTCAAAACTATGATGTTGATAATTTAGATCCAAGTTTATTTGAAATTGTCGGTCCTCAAATCGAAGAAAATGAACGAATTTCAACAAAATCATATAGTTATTGAAAAGTTGTCGGGAGAATTTTAATTGCTAAAAAAACATTTATTATTTGTTTACTATTATTAGTTGCAATTGTGTTATTAACCGCAATTGTTCCAATTGAAAAAGTTGCTAATCCATTACCAGCTAATTTACCAATTCCGAATTATCAACAACCGTTAGCACCAAATGCAACTTATTTATTTGGATTAGGAATGAATGGGGAAAATTATTGAGATAAAATTTGGATTGGAATGCGGACTACATTATTATTTACTTTAATTATTGCCGTAATTCAAATTTTATTAGGAGTTATTATTGGTTCAATTTGAGGATTTTATAAAAAATTTGATATTTTATTTATTGAAATTACTAGATTTTTAAATTTGGTACCAACTTTAATTTTATGATTAATTATTATCTTTGCTTTAGGGAAATCGATGATTGTAATTATCTTTGCTGTATCCTTGACGAGTTGGATTACTTTAGCGGAAGTTATTCGTGTTCAAATTATTCTAGTTCGTAATACAGAATACAATCTTGCGTCAAAAATGTTAGGAACATCAGGACCAAAAATTGTTACAAAAAATATTATGCCTCGTATTTTGCCATTAATTATTCAAACTGCATCATTTGCCGTACCAATGGCGATTGCAATTGATTCAACTTTAAATTACTTTAATTTTGGCTTTATTCAAGGACGAGAAAATACAACATTAGGATTTATTTTAAATGAAGTGTTAGGGTCAAGTAAATGACAAGATTTTCCACATTTATTAATTATTCCCGTTTGTTTCATTGCCGGAACATCTGTTTTATTTTTCCTATTTGGGAAAGTATTTGCTGATTCCCTAGATCCAAAAAACCATTATAAATAAAAAAGTATTAAAGGAGACATCGTGTTATGAGGAAAGAAATTGTAATTTCAATTAAAAAATTAGTTATAAAGTTTAAAACGAGGTCGAATGTTTTAACAGCAATTCGGAATATTTCATTTGATATTTATGATGGTGAAACATTAGCGATTGTTGGTGAATCAGGGAGCGGAAAGTCAGTAATGACAAAAACTTTTACAAATATGTTAGAAAATAATGGGTGAATTAGTAATGGCTCAATTGTTTATTCACCATCAACTAATATTTTAGCGGATGAGCTAGCGTACTTTAAAAAACCAGTGCACTTAGTTGATTTCCATAAAATTTTATTAGATAGTAGTTTACGAAAAAGTATTATGAAATATAATAAAAAATTAATTACAAAAACAGAACAAAAAATTAAGATAATTAATAGTTTACAATTAGAACCAGTTAAAGCAGAAATTACCCAATTAAAGGCAAAAGAACAAGAATTAAAAAAACAAATTAGTTTTACGCATTCAAATCGCCTAAATAATAAGTTAGTAAAAGTTAGTACTTTAATTAAAAAAATGGAAAAAAACGAAGCAATGTTATTAGATGATAATCTTAAAGCAAAAAACATTGAATTATTACAAAACCAAATTATTGATTATACTAATGAAATTAGTAAGATAAAAAAATTAACATGACCAGAAAAGCATTTATTAAATAAAAATATGTTGTTTTTAAAAAAATATTTTGATGAACAAATCGTTCCAACCGTTGAAGAATTTAAAAAGATTACAACTTATTTTAATAAAAAAACTTTTACTGATGGAGTTCGTTATCGGATTAATAAAATGAATCTTTTAATGTTGAAAAAAGAGACATTAAATGTTCGTGATTTTAATAATTTGTGAGAAGAATGAAATTTAATTAAAAATTTTGGTTTTATTAATAAACTAAAAGCAGCAAAACAAATTAGTAAACTACGTGGACAAACAATTGCAACGATTTTTCAAGATCCCATGACATCATTGAATCCATTATTATCCGTTGGATTTCAAATTTCAGAAGTATTACGAAAACATCGTAAGTTTTCTCGTTCAGCAGCAAAAAAAATGGCAATTGAATTATTAGAAAAAGTTGGAATTCCAAAGGCAAAAAAACGTTATCATGATATTCCTGGGATGTATTCTGGCGGAATGCGCCAACGGGTGGTTATTGCAATTGCGTTAGCTTGTCAACCAAAAGTATTAATTTGTGATGAACCAACAACCGCTTTGGATGTAACAATTCAAGCTCAAATTTTAGATTTAATTAAAGAATTGCAAAAAGAATACAAATTTACAATTATTTTTATTACTCACGACTTAGGAGTTGTTGCAAATATTGCGGATCGAGTAGCTGTAATGTATGCTGGTCAAATTATTGAATATGGAACAGTTAATGAAATCTTTTTTAACCCAAAACATCCATATACATGAGCATTATTATCTTCGTTACCACAATTTGGTGAAAAAGGTGAAGAACTTTATTCAATTCCTGGTTCACCACCATCATTATATGCTAAAGTTTATGGGGATCCGTTTGCTCCTCGAAATCAATATGCAATGAAAATTGATTATTTGTTAGAACCACCAATGTTTAAAGTAACCGAAACACATTATGCGAAAACATGATTATTAGATCCACGTGCAGCAAAAGTGGAAAAACCAAAACAATTACGACAGTTGGCAAAACTTGAAAATGATGCAAAGGTAGGTGAATAAGATGAACAAGAACGAACAAGAACAATTTATTATGGTTCGCGATTTGTTAATTCAATTTCGCCAAAAAAATAAAAAAGTAAATGCGGTTAAAAGAGCAAATTTTGATATTTATCGGGGAGAAATTTTTAGTATCGTGGGAGAATCTGGTAGTGGTAAAACAACAATTGGTCGTGCCATTGCGGGAGTGCAAGCAATTAAAGATGGAACTGTTTATATGGACCGTCGGGTACTACGTGGAAAACCACCACAATTATATAAAATTAATTTACATATTAATGAACAATTTCGCCTTTTAAAAAATAATAATATGTTACTAAATAAAAACTTAAGTAATTATATTAATAATTTAAAAATTAGTTATTATCGTTATTTTGAAAATAAAAACTATGTGATTAGTACAAAGGAATTACTTTCATATGGAACAGAGCGTTATTTAATTACTAGTGATGTTGCTTTAAACAAAGTTGATTTGTTAAACTTCAATCATAGTAAAAATAATTTTGCGTTAGTAAAAGAAATGTATGAAAATAATTTAATTTTATTAAAGGAAATTTTAAAAAATTACCAACGGATTTATCGTTTTGCTCATAATTTACACGAATGAATTCCAACTTTATCGTTAGAGTTAGAAGCAGAAATTACAATGCGGGTACAAGAAAATATTGCCATTATTGAAGGATGTATTTTATTGGGTCATCGAATTTATAAGACTTTATTAAAATTAGAACAAATTCGCAATGAATTAAAAGATAACTTTGTTCTAATGCAAGCAAAAAAATATTATGATCAATCTTTTTCAGAATTAGAAAAATTATTACCAGTTCATAATGAGTTATTAGATAAGGTTAAAAATATTACAAAAAACCAACGAAAAGCTTTTATTCTTTTTGTACCAATATCAAAACGAATGAAATATATTTCTGCTTATAACAAACGTTATAATGTCTTTAAAAAAGATTTTGAAAAAGAATATTTTAAACAGTTAAAGAAGTTACAATTAGAGCCAGTTGCAAATGCGCAAGCAATTAGTAATTTACAAGAAAAATATGCTAATTCTTTGCTAAAAACATCAATTTCACCAACTGCTAGTGGTAATTTATTAACAACAACTGATTTTACAGCAACATTAGCGGCGTTATCTGCTGATGAGTGTAGTAGTAATTCATTAAAAGATATTTTAGCGGCGATAAAAGATAAGGACCAGTTACAAGTAACATTAAGAGACTTATCTTACTTAGCAAGACATGGGGTTTTTCGCGACCAAGAAACAATTAAATTATATTATTCATGAATTCACAAGGAATACAAGTATTCAAGAACTGAAATTAACGATTCAAATCGGTTGTTAGATTTATTAGATTTACCATTAATTGATGAAATTGTAAAGGAATCGGCACTTTTTAAATTACCAACGCATCGGGAAAATCGTGCCCAAAAGAAAAAGATTCAAATGATTTTTCAAGATCCATCTTCGTCACTAAATGACCGTATTTCTGTTGCAGAAATTGTTGGCGAAGGGTTAAATAATTTTCCCGAGTTATATAAAAATGATGAAGCCCGAAAATTATATTTAGATTATTATAATAATAATTTAGGTACAAATGAAAAACAACTAACATTGGAGGCTGTTAATGACAAGAATGTGAAGAATTTTTTAATTCTAAATATTTTAAAAGAAGTTGGTTTACTACCAGAACATTTATCACGTTATTCACATGAGTTTTCAGGTGGTCAACGCCAACGAATTGGGATTGCCCGCGCTTTAATTATGAAACCACAATTTATTATTGCCGATGAACCAATTTCAGCGTTAGATGTTTCAATTCGTGCGCAAGTTTTAAATTTATTAAAAAAATTTCAACAAAAATATAATTTAACTTATATTTTTGTTGCCCATGATTTGTCGGTTGTGCGCTTTATTGCGGATCGAATTGCTGTAATTTATCATGGTCAGGTTGTTGAATTAGCACCTGCCGAAGAATTATTTGCATATCCGTTGCATCCTTATACGCGGGCATTATTATCAGCAATTCCATTACCGAACCCAAATTATGAAAAGGAAAAAGTTCATTTTATTTATGAACCAGAGAAAGAACATTGAGATTATTTATTTGATTTACCAGAGTTTACTGAAATTAAAACGGGACATTATTTATTTGGTAATTCCCGCGAAATTGTGGCAGCACAAACTAAAATTGCTGGCCCAAAAGGTAAGGAGGCATAACGATGTTAAAGAAGAAATTAGCGCTTTTTGCAAGTTTAACGACCATTACAACGGTGACGCCCTTGGTAGTATCGTGCGGAATTAGTTTAGAGCGATTAGCTAACCGTTTAAATTATGATAATGTTTTTCGTTCAATGTTTAAATATCCGTTAACATCATGATCAAGCGGAACAACAATGCAAGTAGAGGATAATAAGATTTTAGCGGACTTAGTTGGAACATTAGTGGCAACCGATAAATATAATCGTAGTTTTGGTGATCTTGCGGTGCAAGCCGATAAAACATCAAAATATGTTGGGCAACCAAATGCTGATGCAAGTGAATGAAAATATAAAATTTCTTCAGCAGCAAAATGATTTAATTATCAAGGTACCTTTCAACGACAAATTAAAGCAAGTGATATGATTAACACGGCTAAGTTTGTGTTATTTCCAAAAAACTTATCAGCAACCGCTGGGATTTGACGAACTTTTATTGCTGGAGCACAAGAAATTTGAGAGTATTTTCAAGCTGGTAAATATCAATCGGATTATTATAATAACCCAATTTGAACAAAATTAGGAATGAGTGTTAACGCGGCAGATGATGAAATTACAATTAAATTAGCAAAGCCAGCAGAGTATTTTGATACCTTAATGACTTATTTAGCGTTTGCACCAATGCCAGAAAAAGCAGTATTACAAGGTTATAATTATGGGACAAATTATAAAAATATTTGGTATTCGGGGGCATATTTAGTTGAAAAATATAGTTCAACCTCGCAAGTTTTATTACGAAAAAATGCTGCCTATCGTCATGCTAAATTAACTTATATTGATAAATTGAATTATACCTATTTAGCAAACAATGATGTTTCGCGGGAACGAGTATTATTTGAATCGGGGGATGTTAATGACTTTATTGTTCAACCAACTGATACCAATGGTTGGGGGAAATATGTTGGGCCTAATCCTGCCAATCCCGTTTTTAGTGGGGCCTCAAGTATTATTAATCCTGATCCAACCACTTATACGCTAATGCTTAATTATGCTAATGCAAATATTTTAAGTAGTAACAGTAGTTTGGCTCAAAAAAGTTTAAATGCGAGCAAGGCACTACAATATGATAAAATTCGAAAATACTTAGCAACTCATTTAGATCGTAGTAAGTTTGTAAAATATTATTCAGAAGCCTTAGATGATTCACAAACATCAAAATTTTTACGAAATGTTTATACTGCTCGTGATTTTATTAATAATGCGGAGGTTGATTATCCGTACTATGTTGAAGTAGAATATGCGGCGAAATTTCGAAACAATGATGTGCAAGCAAGCAGTCAGTTATTAAAAGATGGTAGTGATGCCTTGTATCTGAATGAAGATTTATTAAAAAACGATAAAGATATTTTGAATGATATTCGAACTTGGTTACAACAAAACACAGGTTCATCAAATGTTAAAATTATCTTTTTAATGAATGGGGCATCAACATTAACAAGTAATCGCTTCTTATTAAATATGATTGATTCGTTTAATGCGGAAAATAATGTTATTAAAATTATTCCAGACATTACTGTTGATGCAACAGAATATACTAGTCGTACGAAAAAAGCTGATTGAGATCTGTTGGTTAGTGGATGATCACCAGATTATGCTGACCCATATACTTATTTACATACCTTTTCCCTTGGTGGTGATTTACAATATTATTCAGGAACATCACGCATTTTTAGTGATTTAAAATTAGTAAATAATCGTGCTCCTGATTTTGCTGATATTGAAAATAAATTGAATAATCCATATTGAAATCGGTTAAAAGAAACTTCGGCAATTGAAAATTTCTATAATGTTTTTAAAAATTATACTAATCAAGTTACTGATGCTGATCATATTACTGATCCAAAATTATTAACTAATCGTTATAAAGGTTTTGCTAAAGCAGAATTTAATTCAATTTATACTGATTTTATTTTTATTCCAATTTATGTTCCCAATGGTTCATATCAAATTCGAATTTCATATGTTACCCCTCGAACACAAATTACCGTTGGTTATGGAAGTTCAAAATATAAACACTGAGGAATGGAATTAAATCCGTACTTATTAACTGCTAGTGAACGTCAAATTATTGAGGCTCGTTATCAACAACAATTAGGAATTATTCAAACTGATTATGCGGCTTTTAGGGAGGATTATTAAAATGAAAAGACTATTGACAATGTTTAGTGCTTTGACCGTATTTAGTGCTCCCGTAACAGCTGTTAGTTGTAATAATTTTGCAACACGTGATCGTAGTAAAATTTCCTTAGCGTTATTTAAAACCCAATTAGCATTAGTTCCTGTTTTTGATCACCAAAACACAATTGCCACTGTAACGGAACCAATTTTTCAAAATGCAATTTATGAGGCACTAGAAACCAATCAATATCGCGGTGAAGTTGCTAGTAATGAACTGGAGTTCACATATTATCAGCAAGGAACAACTCCAACTAGTTGAACTGATTTAACTTGACAGCAAATCCCTAGTGGGAGCGAAAAGACAACTTTTATTAATGTAAAAATTAAGGCAAATGCGACGAGTGTTCATTTTGCTGATACAACAGAAATTATTGCAATCGCATTGTACCGAACACAACCAGCTGATTTAGAAACAATTAAGTTTAATTATAAAACAAAGGTTTTAGCAACGTTACTAGTTAGTGAAATGATGGAATATTTTGCGGTTTTAAATCCAACCTTTTATTTTACACCGCGTCATTTTGAAATTCAAAAGACGGCAACTGAGGTTGAAATTATCGCAGCGAAAAATTCAGAACGTTATATTGGTAAAAATGTTATTACTTGGAGTTAACAGAACCGGGGTGTAGTTCAAAAGAAGAATTAGCGCCTTTTTCTTTTTTAAAACATTAAGAGGCAAAAAAAGCGCAAAAAATTTAACAAGTTTTCTTTGTGTCTTTATTTATTATTAAAATTAGGTTATAATCATAAAAAAGATAAGATAGAAAAGGAAGAAGAAAATGATTAGTGTAAATGATTTCCGTCCGGGATTAACATTTCAATATGAAGGTAATATTTATGCTGTAGTTGAAGCACAACACTCAAAGTCGGGGCGGGGGCAAGCTCACGTTAAGACAAAAGTAAAAAATCTTCGTAGCAACGCGACAACATCAATTACTTTTACTGGCGGTGATAAAGTTGAAAAAGCAATGATTGATAAGGTTGAAATGCAATATTTATATGATGATGGGGCGAATGTTATTTTTATGGATACCCAAAGTTATGAACAATTAGAAGTTCCGTCAAGTAGATTAACATGAGAAAAAAACTTTTTGAAAGAAGGAGTAATGGCTTCGGTAACAAAATATGAAGGTGAAGTTTTGGGTATCATTTTACCAGATAAAGTTGATTTAACAATTACCACAGCGGAAGCGGCTGTTAAAGGTGATGCTAGTTCTGGCGCGATGAAAAAGGCAGTTTTAGAAACTGGGTTAGAATTACAAGTACCATTATTTATTAAAGAAGGGGAATTAATTACGGTCTCAACAAGTGATGGTAAATATTCTGGCCGTGCATAAAAAATAAAATAAATGTAAGGGGTGATCGAAAATGGCTAATAATTTTACTGAGTTAACAATTGATAATAATCACCGTGGTAGTATTATTGTGAGTTTATTAACAATTAAAAAAATTATTTTATATGCAATTCGTGATATTACTCACCAATATTTTATTGATAAAATTGAATGCCGTATGATTGATAATTCAATTTTACATATTTATATTAGTGGAAAGATCTTACGTGAAGAAGAATTAACTGAGTTAACAGAAGAAATTAATGAAGCAATCATGAAGGAACTAAGTTACTCATTACAAATTAAACCAAAAAATATTAGTATTGCTTATCGTCATTAACATAAAGTAATTAATGATGGAATGCTGAATAAAAAAATAACAAATTAACAAAATAATAGCATTATTTATGAAAATCTTTGGATTTTCTTTTTTTTTGGTAAAACAATCTTTTCACAGGAACCTAAAAGGTCTAGTTTTTTTCTTTTTCGTGCTTGCTTTTTCACTTCAGATTGTTATAATTATAAATAAATTATTTAGAAAAAATTTAAATAATTTGAATGTTATAATTTAATTTTTATGTAAATATCATCAATTAAATATTAACACTGTTTTTTAACTAGGAAGAAAAAAACTATTTTATGCTTAAAAAAGAACAGAACAAAAAATTTAGTTTGGCGGATTTTGTTTGATTAGGCTTTAATTATACTGTTGGAATTAGTTTTATCGGTAATTTTGCTATTTTAGCAAATATTTCAGAATCTAACTCAATTGGAATTCATACTGTGTGGTTATTTGCAGTGGAAGGACTAATTGCTGGAATATGTGCATGAGCATTTGCTAAAATGGCACGAGTTCACCATTCAAACAATAATGGAGCTTCATATATTTATGTGCGAACAACTTTCGGAAAGTTTTGAGGAATTTTTGTTGCTTTTATGCAATATGTCTCATTACCATTCTTAATTACGATTCAAGTAATGATGTTAATTCGTGGTTCATTTGGAGCTGATTGAATCTCACAAGTTAATCCTGATGGAAGCGTTACCGTTCCGTGGTATGCTGCTGATTGAGGCTCATTTGGGGATTTATGGTTAGATTTTATTGGAATTGCCATTTATATGTCAGCTGCAGCAATCATCTTTGGGGGGATTAAATTATATAAAAAATTAGCAAATGGAACAGGAATTATTAAATGAGTTACCGCTGGTTTTTTAATTCTTGCCGGGTTAGTTTTAGCGGTTCAATATGGTGGGGAAAATTTAAGTTATTGGGGGCACAATACTAAATTTTCATTACCAGGATTTATTAAAGCTTTTAACTCTTGCTTTTTCTTCTTTGCTGGTTTTGAAGTATTCTCAACCGCGGGGAGAAATATTAGTAATCCAGAAAAAAATATTGGCCGTGGAATTATTTTAATTATGTTAATTAGTACCATTTTCTATATTGTTATTTCAATTATTTTCTTTGCAGCTTTTAATCACTTTGTTCAAAATATGAACATGGGGACATGGAGTTAGGGTTTAACAATAAACTTATTTTATATGGTGGTCCGATTATTATGATTATTAGTGCGTTGTCCTTAAAGGTTAATGTTGCAATGCAAAATGCGCTGTATGGTGGAACTTCGTTACAACCATTATCAACTGAAGGATATTTACCTGATCGTTTACGAAAACTAAACAAAGATGGTTTACCAGCGCGTGCTTCGATTTTAAACTTGGTAATTACTAGTTTAATGATTTTTATTTGATTAGCAATTCCCGATATTATTAAAGGAGTTAGTTTAACAAAAGAATTTGGGTTTATGGCAACTCCAGCGCAAGCAATGACATATCAACAACCGTTTGATATTTCATCTTTAACAGAAGCGTCATCAGCAATTACAATTTTTATTTATGCGATGGTCATTGCCGTTACATTAAAACTAGGGTATCAACGTAAAATTAAAATGCGGTTATGAGAACATATTGCCTTTCCAATTGTATTTATTATTTTATGCTTTGTTTTTGTGTGACATTATTATAGTTTAATTGATAATATTGTTTCAACAACAGGAACTAAACATCAAAGTGCAATTATTGGAACAGCAATTGAATTAGCCTTTGTTGGATTCTCAGTTAGTTTTGCTACAATTTGATATTTTACTTATTATCGTCAAAAATATTTACGTCGGATGAAAGAATGTCCCGAATTACAAGCAAAATTAGATGCTGAATTTGAAATAACAGATGATTGAAAATACGTTTCATTAGAAATTCGTAACGAAATCAAGTATTATTTAAAACGGAATCAAGCGTTATATCGGGATCAAACGAATGCTAACTATCATGATGCTAAGCATATGCTTAGTGAATTAGACCTTGTTTTTGACAAATATAAGCAACTTGAAGTTGATGAGGACGCCGAAGAACATGATCAATAAAACAATTTAACAACAGTTAAGTTGTTTTTCTTTGTGATATACTAACATTAGAGCACCAGTGGAGGGTTTACATAATGAAGTTAAAAAAGGAAAATAACGTTCAGTTAGTAACAATTGCCGGAGGCACAGCAAGTGGGAAGACGACAGTTGCAACTAAAATTGCAAAAATCTTGCAAGGTAAAAAAATTGTTTACTTAAAAATGGATCATTACTATAAAAAGTTAGATCATTTAACATTAGCAGAACGCAAGCAAATTAACTTTGATCATCCTAATGCGCTTGATTTAGACTTATTAGTAGAACATTTGACATTATTAAAACAAGGCCAAGCAATTGAAACTCCAATTTATGATTTTACGGTTTATAATCGGTCAGAAACAACAAATCACGTTATGGCTGGTGATGTTATTATTTTAGATGGGATTTTAGGGTTGGCATTAGAAGAAATTCGCCAATTATCAGATATTAAGATTTTTATTAAAACCGAAGATGACATTCGTTTTATTCGCCGCTTAAACCGCGATTTAAATGAACGAGGGCGAACAATTGATAGTATTGTTAGTCAATACTTAACGACGGTTAAACCAATGTATGAATATTTTGTTGAACCAAGTATTAAGTATGCTGATATTATTGTCCCATATTATGAAGGCAACGAAATTGCAATTGATATGATTGCCACTAAAATTAAAACGCTATTAACAGAGCAAGGCAATAAAAACTAAAAAAAGTTAAAAAAATCTTAACTATCTTATTTTTTAAGGTATAATAATCATTGTTGTAATTAAAAATGGAGAGGAACGGGAATATTAAATGAATGAAGAAATTTTATTGACCAAAGAGGGAATTAAGGATTTACAAGAGGAATTAGATAATTTAATTAACGTCATTCGACCAGAAGTTATTGAAGAATTAAAAGAAGCCCGTGCACAAGGGGACTTATCAGAAAACGCGGATTATGATGCGGCACGAAATCGTCAAGCGGAAGTTGAAGGTCGCATTAAAGAAATTGAATCGTTGTTAACAAAAGCAAAAGAAATTAAAGAAGTAAAATCAAAAACGGGAATTATTAAATTAGGAAGTAAAGTTACTTTTACTAATTTATTAATTAACAAAAATTTTGAAATTAAAATTGTGGGGGCTGTTGAAGCAAATCCCTTTGAAAATACGATTTCAAATGAATCTCCAATTGCTAAAGCTATTATTGGTCAAAAAATGGGCGATTTAGTTGAAATTAAAGGAATTCAAGTTCCATATAAAGTTAAAATTGTAAGTGTTGAATAAATAATAGAAAGTAATTAAATAATTACTTTTTTTTCAAGGAATTTATAAAAGAAAAGGTTAAATAATTAACAAGGGGGGAAAAATAAAGTGACAAAATTAACAATAGAACAGACAAAGCAACTATCTGGGGGAAAAATGTCGGGGGTTTTTTTAACTGGGATTGTTGCTATTATTAATGCTTGTAGTAACTCATTAACAAATTTAATTTCAACTGGTTTTTCAACTTATTTCGCAGCGCAACAAATGAATCGCACCGAAGGTGGTTATAAAACAACAAATGGGGCACATTTAACTTGATCAGATAAATATAGTAATTTAAATTATGCTAATTATTCCCAAATTTTATTTGTTTAACTGAAAATGAAATTATTAACAATAAAAGAACAAAAGGAAATTACGGGTGGGGCGGCTTGATTTATTGGTGCATTTGCTTTAATTAGTTTTTTTGATATTGTTAAAATTAGTTTAGATAGTTATCAAATTGCGCATCATTCAAGACAAACAAATCAAAACAAAATAACAAAGCCAAATGAGCAAACAACAGGGGAAAATTCATCACAAGAATATGCAATTTTCTATGTTTAATGTTAAACATTAAATAAAAATAATTGTGTTTTTAATAATAATTATAGAAAATAATTTT